>NZ_JACKZK010000028.1:0-69242 GCF_014230245.1 Pseudomonas sp. MSSRFD41
AACATCACGAACATCACGAACATCACGAACATCACGAACATCGACGGCAGCACGCTGCCCATGGTGACAACAACCTGCACTCGGCCTATGTCCACGTCCTGGCCGACGCCCTGACTTCGGTACTGGCCATCGTCGCCTTGCTGGCCGGGCGCTACCTGGGGTGGGTCTGGCTCGACCCGGCGATGGGCATCGTCGGCGCCCTGGTGATCGCGCGCTGGTCCTACACCTTGATCAAGTCCAGCGCCGCGGTACTGCTCGATGCCAGCGACGAGCAGGTGGCCGAGCAGATCCGCCGTTCGGTGGAAGCGCCGGGAGACGCCAATATCGTCGACCTGCATGTGTGGCAGGTGGGCCCCGGGGCGCGGGCGGCGATCGTCAGCGTGGTGGCCCGCGCGTCCCTGGATGCCGAGGCCTTGCGTGGGCGGCTGGCGCCGGTGCCCGGGCTGGCGCACCTGACCCTGGAGCTGCGCAGCGTCTGACGTCTCAGGCCGCCGGGCGCAGCAACTCCAGCACCGAATAGACCAGCCCCACCAGGGCCACGCCCAGCAGCACCAGGCTCGACAGGCCGGTGACCAGGCGCTTGTACTTCAGCGAGAAGCCATGGCGTGCGACGAGGATGTAGGCCCCCAGCACGGCGAAGTCGATCAGCGCCCAGACCAGGGTCAGCAGCAGGGCGCTGTGTTGCAGGGAGCGCCCGACCTGGATGAACTGGGGAAAGAACGAGACGAAGAAGATGATGTCCTTGGGGTTGCCGATCCCCACCAGGAAGCCGGTGGCCAGCCCCTGGCCACGGCGCCGTGGGCCAGTGGCCTCAGGTTCGGTGCCGGGCGCGGCGGCGGCTTCCCGCAGGCCCTGGAGCGCCAGCCAGCCGATGAAGCAGCAGCCCAGCAGGCTGACCCAACTGATCAGGCGCGGGTCCAGGGACAGGCCGGTGGTCAGCATCAGCACCGCCACCAGGGCCAGCAGCAGCGAGGCGGCGTTGGTGCCCACCGCGGTCAGCAGCGCCTGGCGCGGGCCGGCGTTCATGCTGGTATTGATGATCAGCGCCACCACCGGTCCCGGGGTCGCCACCAGCATCAGCACGCTCAGCATGTACACCAGCAACAACGACAGATTCAGCTCCACGGACCAGGCTCCCGGCAATTGACAGGCGCGCAGCTTGGGGGCTTTTGCCGGCGTTGAAAAACGCAAAAAGCTGTGACCTACTATGATTTTTTATCATGATGAGTGCCCGCCGATGGTCGAGTCCCTGCCGCCGCTCTATGCCTTGCGCGCGTTCGAAGTGGCCGCTCGTTCCAGCTCCTTCACCCGCGCGGCAGAAGAACTGTCCCTGACCCAGAGCGCCATCAGCCGGCATATCCGTACCCTGGAAAGCCAGTTCGGCTGCCGCCTGTTCGAGCGTCATGGGCCACGGCTGGTGCTGACCGACGTCGGCCAGCGTTTGGCCCGCGAGCTCAAGAGCGGCTTTCGGATCATCGAGGACGCCTGCCTGCCCCTGCGCGCCAACAGCGGCCAGCTGCGCCTGAAAGCGCCTTCGACCCTGACCATGCGCTGGCTGCTGCGGGTGCTGGAGCAATTCAAGGGCGACTGCCCGGAACTGCCGGTGCAGCTGGCCAGCGTGTGGATGGATGTCGATCATGCGGACCTGCACGCCGAGCCCTACGACTGCGCGATCCTGCTGGGCAATGGCCACTTCGGGGCCGGGGTCGAGGCTTGCAAGCTGTTCGACGAGTGGCTGATCCCCATCGGCCCGCCGCAACCTGCGGAGGCGCCGGCCTGGACCCTGGAGCGCCTGGCGCAGGCCGAGCTGATCCACCCCTCGGCGGATCGCCGCGACTGGCGCCGCTGGCTGCAGGCCCAGCCGGAGCGGGGCATGGCACAGGCGCTGCGGCTGGACCGGGGTACGGTCTTCGACACCCTGGACCAGGCAATTTCCGCCGCCATGGCCGGGCACGGGCTGTCGGTGGGCGACCTGCACCTGGTGGCCGAGGACATTCGGCGTGGTCGGGTTGGGGTGCCGTTCCCCCGGGCGGTGGCCTCGGGAGACGGTTACTACCTGGTGTGGCTGCGCGGCAGCCTCCAGCAGGAGAGGATCGCGCGCTTGCGCCAGTACCTGCTGGAGCGGGTGGTGCCGATCGACGACCTGGCCCTGGACTATCTGGTGCCCGGTGCGCCGCGAGCCTAGGTCGCCGCTACGGGCCTAGCCGAGGATGATGTAGTCATTGTGCTGCGTGATGCCCCGGTGCGGGCCTGGCACCAGGTGCACGTAGCGTCCTTGCAACAGGTCGATCGGCAGGCAGTCGTCGACATCCAGCAGGGCATCGGTATGGGCCTTGTGCCAATGGGCGAGCATCTGCTGCTTGCCCCTGGCCTTGGCTTGCTGCTTGTCCGAGGCCACCACCAGCAGGTAGCGATGGGCCTCGCCGAAGGTGGCGCTCTCGTAGCCGCCCAGGTTGATGAAGAACAGCCGGGGCGCGCCGGCCGCGGGGGCCAGGGGGCTGAGCTCGAGCTTGTAGCCTTCGACGCCATCGACCTGCATCCATGAGTCGATGTGCAGGCCGGCGGGGCTGCCGAACCAGCCCTCGCGCAGTTGCGGGTAGGCCGCTTCCAGGGTGTCGGCCACCACGAACTGGACGTCGTGGACCTCGATCTTCGCCTGGGGGTGCTTGCCCCCCAGCATCACTACAAACAGCATGGGCGTTCCTTGTTCCGGGATCGGTGCCGGGCACCGCGTGGGCCGCAGGTTTTACCGCAAGCCCGGAGCGCTGCCAAGGGGGCCTGGCTCAGTGGGGCGGCAATGCATCGTCGAACCACGGGATACGGCCATTGAGCGACGGCAGGTAGTGCCAGCGTAGCCGCAGCTCGGCCAGAGCCGGCGTGCCCAGCAGGGCCTGGAGCAGGCTGGTGACTATGTTCAGCGCCAGGCCCCGGCCGGGGCACTGGTGGCGGCCGGCGCCGAAACTCAGGTCCTGGTCCGCGGGCAGGGCCGGGTCGTGGTTGGCCGCGGCCAGCAGTACCAGCAGCGTGTCGCCGGGTTGTAGCGCTACTCCGGCCAGGGTGCAGGGCTCGGCGACGAAACGCCGGGTGTTGTGCACCGGTGGGTCGAGCTTCTGTTGTTGGCGCAACCAGGTGCCGAGCTGCGCCGGGTCGTGGCGCAGGCGCTGGACCAGCGCCGGTTGGTCGAGCAAGGCCAGCAGGGCATTGCCGAACAGCCCGGCACAGGCGTCATGGGCCTGGACCAGCAAACCCACCAGGTTGGCCCGCAGGTCTGCCGGCCCCAGGCTCCTTTGCTGTTGCCGGATCGCTTGCAGCAGCGGTCCGGGAGCATCGGCCTGCATCAGGGCCTGCATCTGCTGGTCCAGGTAATGCGCTGCCTGATGGGCGGCCTGGCGCTGGGAAGCATCGCCCAGGGGCGACAACCCGGCCGCCAGCTCGCCCGTGCGCCGGGCGATCTCGGGTTGCTGGGCTGTCGCCACGCCGAGCGAGCCGGCGACCATCGCCACTGGCAACTGGAATTGCCAGCGGCGCACTCCGGCGGCGTCGCTCGGCATATCCAGCGGTGGCCGCCGGTGTTCCAGGGCAAGCATCAGGTCGATGCCGGCCATGGCCCGCAAGCCCGGCTCGATGGTGGCGCGGGGGCAGCTGTGGCGGGGACCGTCGTTCATTCGCATCAGGCGGGCGAACAGCGCTGCGGCGGGGCCGTTCGCCAGCGCCGCCGGCACCGGCTCGTGAAGGGGCCGCACCCGGCAGGCCGGATGTTCGAGGGCCGCCGTCACGGCCTCGGCGCTGCTGGCGATCCATAGCCCGAGCGCGGCGTCGTAGGCCAGGCCGGACCCGGCCCGGAGCGGGGCATAGCAATGCCGGTAGGGATCGGGATGGGTGATAGTGCTGATCAAGTCCATGATTTATCTCTGTGTGAGCCAAGCGTGTCGGTTGCTACTATCCTCAGCCTTCCGAAGGCATGATTCGTCAGGGAGCGAAATATGAATGCTGAGCAGAACGACCGCGGCGTGTCCCGGGTGGCGGCCGCCATCGCCGAACCGGCCCGCACCCGCATGCTGTGTGCCTTGATGGACGGCCATGCGCGCACCAGCACCGAGCTGGCGGCCATCGCCGAGGTCAGTACCTCCACGGCCAGCGTGCATTTGGCCAAGCTCAAGGACGCGGGCCTGCTGCGGGTTCAGGTCCAGGGCCGGCACCGCTACTACGGCCTTGGCGATCCGCTGGTGGCCCGGGCCCTGGAGGCGCTGATGGTGATCGGCCAGGGCCGCGAGCAGCGCTTCAGCCCGCGCACCCCGGATCGTCTGCAGTTCGCCCGGACCTGCTACGACCACCTGGCGGGCACCTTGGGCGTGCAGTTGCACGACCGCTTGTTCGAGGCCGGTTGGCTGCTGGAGGATGGGGATGGCTACCGGGTCAGCGACAGTGGCAGTGAATTCTTCCGTGGACTGGACATCGATGTCGCTGCGTTGGCCGGCCTGCGTCGGCGTTTTGCCTGCGGTTGCCTGGACTGGAGCGTGCGTCGTCCGCACCTGGGCGGCGCTTTGGGCGCGGCCCTGCTGCAAGCCCTGGTGCAGCGCAAATGGCTGGTCCGCGACCTGGACAGCCGCGCCCTGGCCCTGACCGGCCCCGGTGGGCGAGCCATCAGCAAGCGTTTCGGCCTGGCCCTGATCCAGCCGGCCCGGCCGCTCTCGGCCTCGGCCAGCCTGGAACTGCAAGGCCTTGGCGGCAACGACACATGACGACCTGTACCCGTAACCAGGAGAAGCGCCCCATGCTCATCGTGTTCGGCGGTTTGCCTGGCACTGGCAAGACCACCATCGCCCGCACCCTGGCCCCATGCCTGGGAGCCACCTACCTGCGCATCGACAGTATCGAACAGGGCCTGCGTGATGCCGGCCTGGCGCAGGTCGGCAGCGCGGGCTATCGGATTGCCTTGCAACTGGCCGAGGCCAACCTGGCCCTGGGCAACCGGGTGCTGGCCGACTGCGTCAACCCGGTGGCCGAGAGCCGCGCGGCCTGGCAAGCCCTGGCGTGCCAGCTGGAGGTCGGCCTGCTGGAAATCGAAGTGGTGTGTTCCGACCGCGACCAGCACCGGCGCCGGGTCGAGGGCCGCTGCTCGGATGTCCCGGGTCTTGCGCCCCCGAGCTGGCAATCGGTACTGGCCCACGACTACCAGGCGTGGGACCGACCGCGACTGGTGCTGGACACTGCGCGGCTGGCGCCGGAGCAAGCGGTACAGCGGATCCTCGCGCAGTTGCCTGGCGCGTTCCTGCCGCCGGCTCGCTGAAGCACAGCGGGTGGGCTCAGCCCCGGCCCATGCACTGTCGGCGGTATTCGTCCGGGGTGGTGCCCATCATCCGCCGGAACATGCTGATGAAGGCCGAGGCGCTGCTGTAGCCCAGGTCCAGGCCGATGGTCTCCACGGTCTGGCCGCGTTCCAGCAAGGCCAGGGCCTGGACCACCTTCAGCCGCTGGCGCCATTCGAGCAGCGACATGCCCAGCTCCTTCTGGCTGCGGCGCACCAGGGTGCGCTCGCTGGTATTGGCGGCATGGGCCAGTTCCGCCAGCGAACGTGGATCGCCAGGGTTGGCCTTGAGCCTGTGCAGCACCGGCCCCAGCAGCGGATCATCGGAGGAGGGCAGGTAGCTGCCGGCGCAGGACGCCTGGCCGAGCTTGTCCACCAGCACTTGCAGCAGGCGCTGTTGCTCCGGGCTTTGCGGCAGGCCGGGCGGGTCTTGGCGCAGGTCGTCCAGCAGCGCCAGCACCAGCGGGCTGAGGCTCAGGGCACAGTGTCGCGCGGGCAGGGCGCCGCACAACTCCGGGCTCAGGTACAACGAGCAGTGGCAGGCCTCCTGATGGTTGAACCCCACATGCTCGACATTCGGTGGCAACCAGATGCCGTACTGCGGCGGCGCCAGGTAATGGTGGTCGTCCAGCTCGATCTCCATCACCCCGCTGTAGGCATAGACGAACTCGCCCCAGGCATGGCTGTGCCGGGGGTAGGTGGCGTGGGCGGGCAGGTTGGCCGTGCGAAAGAACACCGGCGCCGGCAACTCCTGGCTGAACGGTGGCAGGTGCAGGTGTTGCGCGGCTTTGGGCATGGCAGGCACCGGTGGGCGGAAAAGCAAAAGGGGTAGGTGCGAATCCTACACGACCCACTGGAGTCATCGCTGGAGGCGGTAACAGGAAAGGGGGCTGCCAGGGTCATTCCGTCAGTCTTGCTGTCGTGATGGAGCGACCAGATCTGGTAGCTGATACCCCGGGCGCAGCACGAAACAGACCTTCCTGCTCAATTCAGCGACTTTCACCTGCCAGGCTGGTGAACGCGGACTTTGATTTGGATGATTCAGCTTTCTGGCTGGCTAGCCTGCGATGAGTGCTTTAAACGAGAAAGTGTAAGTTTCTTGATCATCTGGCCCCTTTAGTTGTCTGGCTCACAATAACAGTCAAAAATATGAAGCAGTAGGAAATGATTAATTAGGATGTAATTTTCGTTCTGAGTCGTTAGTGGCCTGGAAACCTCTGTTTGGAATAAATAAAACTGTTCTAGCTTCGACGTGCTATCGATCCAGTGCTGGCATGTAATCTTACCCCTGCTACGCTCAGTAGTGGCAATGTGCATATGCAGTAACGCGTGACCGGATATTAGGCTGCCGCAGTTATGGGGCGTCTATCTGGGGAAATCCTATAGTCGAATTTTCTCTGTTTGAATTCGGTTGCTGTTGTGTTCGTTATACTGTCGTTATGGACTTTTAGTGATTTGCTAAATAGGGGTGGGATATGAAAAATAATTTAGCGGTTGCATTTTTATTTTTTGCAATGGCCCTACAAGGTTGCGGTTCTTCAGTTCTAATAAAGCAGGAGGCAGCAAATTCTGTAGTGGCGGGAAAAACTGCTACTGAAGAAGTAAAGAAGTACTACGATACGGTTTTCGATAGGCAGACTGAGTTTGCTGCTTCGCTTTTGGCAAGGCATCCAGAATGCAAGTATGGAGACTATATTGTTATTCGTAGATATTATGGTGAGAAAAAATCACTCTGTTTGTCTGAGCTGGAGGTTCATCAATGGCAGTCAGATAAGTCTATTGGTTTTAGAGTTTATATGGCTCCTTTGGAACGCTCCTCGCTTCAGTTATCTATGGATATTCTGGATGCTTTTTCTGTGTACTTGGAGGCACTTTCTAAATATACCTCTTCTCCCGATACCCCAATAGCAGGTGCACTGGAGGAAGCAATTGTTGAGCTCAAGGCAGTCGATGAGAAAGTCAAGTTGCTGCCCAAGGGGGCAGATTCAATATTGAGCCAAAGCACGGCGGTGACGGATCTTATAGCGTATTTTGAAAAGTTGAAAAACAATAGTCGTGACGCGCGTGAAATCAGGAAAATTGTAGAGACTGATGGCGCCAAACAGGAAGCGAATCTTTTGGCGATAGCAGCAGAGGTAGATAGAGTCAATATGTATTATGTATCTTCCATGAGTTCGACTTTAACCAGTGTGCTGGGTGATTATTATAACAGAAATGTAAACTCCAAGGAGTTTGGTAGCGTAGAGAAGAGGCAGAGTTTCTTATCGGCTTTGTTTAGGCAGAAACAGTTGGATAGTCGGCTCCAGATGTCGTCATCACCGGGTGCAATTGCAATTAGAAAATTTGTGGCAGCTCATGTGAAATTACGAAATGCTATTTCGGGAAACTATTCTGAAGAACAAAGAGCATTTCTTGTTGATGAGAACACCAAGGAGCTTAAGGATGGTCTTGAACGGTTGGCGAGTCTGGTGCAGTTTGCAATGTCGCTTGCGCTTTAATCGATAGTGGAGATCATTGAGATGGCTACGGCTGTTGAGAAAAATAGTTTTATAAATTCAATTTATCAGCTTGTCCAGGGCTGTAATGCAAAATCTAATGATGGAGGTTTGACGTTAGATCAAAGAGCAACTTTTTTAACGGCAGTTCTTATGTTTAACTCTCGCTTGGGAAGCGCTGTTAATAGGGACTTCACCCCAATACCGTCCGGCCTGGTTAACACTGCCGTGAGCGAGATGGGTCAAGCAGTTGATGCCGCGGAGGCCGCAGTTGATGATAACTCTGTGCATGTTGCTGCAAAAGAACTCTGGGATGCGGCAACTGCAATAAACAATGCACTGGGTGTGAATTCTTAAGTTTTTCAGTGCGCCTGAAATTTCTTTTAGAGCCGTCGGCGCTGCAGGCGGCTCATTTTTCTAGATGGTAGCCGCGACTATCGTTTTAGTTAGTGTCTCCTGCTGACTCTCAAGCTTGATGAGTTCAGACTGACCTGACGCTGGCTAAAGCCTTCTGATTCTTTGTGAGTGTGTCGCTACCAATCAGGGTGATGTGGGCTCTAACTCCGCTTATGCGCTAACGCTCTGCTTCCAATACTGGATCGCCAGTAATCGAGGATGATTGCTCTTCTTTCCAATCAACATATTAGAGTCCGTTCTGATTAGCTATTTCTAAATTAATCGCGTAGTACATCGTGCCAGCTCTCTCGTCCTCCCTCTTCACATGAGGCGCTTGATCAGCCATGCAGCCATCGTGGTTGTGCTCGTCAGACACGTAATGGGCGATACCTTCGACCTTGAGGAGTACCGAGGTCTTCGGGTCGCAGAAATGGAGATGGCCAGGGGTGTTCAGCCCCACGGATGGCGTGTTGAGATCGAACTGCATCTTCTGCTTGAAGCGGCAGCCAGGTAGGCAAGTCTGCATGTCGACAGTCATCTCCTTGAAGCTGGGTTCGACTTTGGCTTTTGCCTTTCCGAGCAGTATGTCGCGTGCTACTAGACACAGGGGCTCGTCGAGTGGAGTGGGTTTGCCTTTAAAGCCCATTCCTGGAAATTTCCGGTGCCGTTGTCTTTAACTCGCTATGGATTGGCGTAAGCGAGCTATATCTAGCAATTCTGTCAGGCGGACAATAGCGCGTCCCGATTATTGATCCAAGGAACCGCCATGGCTGCACGCCAACCCCTCGATGCCACGGCTTGCAGCCTGATGGTCGGCCTCTGTGCCGTCTGGGGCCTGCAACAGGTGGCGCTCAAGGCCACCGCCCAGGACATCGCACCCATCATGCAGATCGCCCTGCGCTCCGCTGGCGCTGCATTACTGGTGGGCCTGCTGATGCGCTGGCGCGGTGAGCGCCTGGGGCTGCGCGAAGGCCACTGGCGCCCCGGGCTGCTGGTGGGCGCGCTGTTTGCTTTGGAGTTCCTGCTGGTGGGCGAGGGCCTGCGCCATACCAGCGCTTCGCACATGGCGATCTTCCTGTATACCGCGCCGATCTTCGCCGCCCTGGGCCTGCATTGGCGGCTGCCCGCCGAGCGTCTCAAACCAATGCAATGGCTGGGGATCGGCGTGGCTTTCGCCGGTATCGTCGTGGCTTTCAGCGGGCCTTCGTCCCAGGGCGCCGGGGGCAATGCATTGCTGGGGGATTTCCTCGGCCTGCTGGGCGGTGCCGCCTGGGGCGCGACCACGGTGGTGGTGCGCTGTTCGCGGCTGGCCTCGAGCCCCACCACCCGGACCTTGCAGTACCAGTTGCTGGGGGCCTGCGCCTGGCTGGGGCTGGCGGCCTGGCTGTCCGGGCAAACCTCCATCCGCTTCACCCCGTTGGTCATCACCAGCCTGGGCTTCCAGGTGCTGGTGGTGTCTTTTGCCAGCTTCCTGATCTGGTTCGGCCTGTTGCGCCGCTACCTGGCTTCGCGCCTGGGGGTGTTGTCGTTCATGACGCCACTGTTCGGCATCGGCTTCGGCGTGTGGCTGTTGCACGAGCCCCTGGAGCCGAGCTTCATCTTCGGCGCAGCGCTGGTGCTGGCGGGCATCGTGCTGGTCAGCGGTTATGAATGGCTGCGCCAGCGCCTGGGCCATGGCCCGCGGCGGGCCCTGGGTTCCTGAGGCAGTGCCTCAGGGCTTGGGCTCCGCGAGCTTGTCCTGGATCTTCTGCTGGAGCTGGATGGCGGCGGTGCAGGCCGGGTCCTTGGTACCGTGCTTGTTGCAGGACCTGCCCAGCACCTTGAGGGCCTTGGCGTTGTCCGGCGGGGTGCCGATGCCCTGGCTCAGGTTGAACCCGTACATGGTGCAGGCCCAGGGGTCGTCCAGCTCACAGACCTTGGCATAGGTCTTGGTCACGCACTGGCGCACGGATTCGTCGTCGGGGGTGGCCACGTACATCCCGGCCGCCCGGTTGGTGCAGCCAGATGCCACGCCCAGGCTGCAGGCCCGCTGGAACAGCGGCTCATAACCCATGGCCGGGCCCTTGGCCTTTTGCACATTGATGCCCAGCCAGTAGCAGTCATTGCCATCGCCGCGCTTGCAGCTTTGCAGGCAGTCTTCCATCTGCTCGGGCTCGCTGCAGCGGTCGGGCTCTGTCGGCGTCTCCCTTCGTGGCACCAGCGTCGCCGGGCATTGCCGGGCCAGGCTCTGCCATTGCGGTTGCGCCAGGACCCGGGCCGACACGGCTTCGACCGGGGTTGCAGGGGCTGGTGCGGCCAGGACCTGCGAGGCCGGCAGCAGGGTCATGGCAAGCAGCCAGGGGAAATAGAAGGGGCGCATGGGCAAACCTTTAGCGGCATGGATAAGCGCGCGTATCTTAAGGACTTTTACCCACCAGGCCAGGGTTTTATCCCAAGCGGCCAGGGATATTTCTGTGACGCTGGTCAGACGCCCCCTTGAAGTGCCGGGTGCGAACTCTGTACTGTATATAAAAACAGTATATGGGTCCGGCCATGCAACTGATCGACAAGCTGGGCATCCTCGCCGATGCCGCCAAGTACGACGCTTCCTGCGCCAGCAGTGGCGCCCCCAAGCGCAGCTCCCAGGGCAAGGAAGGGCTGGGCTCGACCAACGGCATGGGCATCTGCCATAGCTACACGCCGGACGGGCGCTGCGTCTCGTTGCTGAAGATCCTCCTGACCAACTTCTGCCTCTACGACTGCCAGTATTGCGTCAACCGCCGTTCCAGCGATGTGCCTCGGGCCCGTTTCACCCCCGAGGAAGTGGTGCGCCTGACCCTGGACTTCTACCGGCGCAACTGCGTCAGCGGGCTGTTCCTTAGTTCCGGGATCATCCGCTCGGCGGACTACACCATGGAACAACTGGTGCAGGTGGCCAGGCTCTTGCGCGAGGAGCACGAGTTCCGTGGCTACATCCACCTCAAGACCATCCCCGATGCCGACCCCGCGTTGATCGAGCAGGCCGGGCGCTACGCCGACCGCCTGAGCGTGAATGTCGAGTTGCCCACCGACCGGGGCCTCAAGACCCTGGCCCCGGAGAAGCAGCTGGGTTCGATCAAGCAGGCCATGCGCACCATCCACACCGGCGAGCAGACGGTGCTCAACGAGCCCCGGGCACCGCGTTTCGCCCCGGCCGGGCAGAGCACGCAGATGATCGTCGGCGCCGACGACACCGACGACAGCACCCTCTTGCACAGCGCCGAGGCCCTGTACGGCAACTTCCGCTTGCGCCGGGTCTATTACTCGGCCTTCAGTCCAATTCCCAACAGCCCGAAGAGCGTGCCCCTGGCCGCGCCGCCGCTGATGCGCGAGCACCGCCTGTACCAGGCCGACTTCCTGTTGCGCGGTTACGGCTTCAGCGCCAATGAGCTGTTCAAGGGGCCGGGGCACCTGGCCCTGGACATCGACCCCAAGCTGGCCTGGGCCCTGGAGAACCGCAGCCTGTTTCCCCTGGACCTGAACCGCGCCGAGCCAGCGTTGATCGCGCGTATCCCGGGGATCGGCCTGCGTACCACCCAGCGCCTGGTGGAGCTGCGGCGGGAGCGGCGCATCCGCTTCGAGGACCTGGCGCGCATGCGCTGCGTGCTGGGCAAGGCCAAGCCGTTCCTGATCACCAGCGACTATCACCCGCGCCAGGCCGAGACCAGCAGCGCGCAGCTCTACCAGCAACTGCGCGATCGCCCGCAGCCGCAGCAGATGGGGCTGTGGGGATGATCGACCTGGACTGCCACGAGTCGTTCGACACCTGGCGCGAGCAGGCCCGGCGCTTGCTCAGCCATGGCATCGACCCCAGCCAGGTCAGTTGGTCCGGCGCCCGCGAGGCCGACCTGTTCGGCCGGCCGCAGGACTATCCGCAGCAGCCCGGGCCGTTCCAGGCGCGCATTCCCCTGGCGCTGCTGGGCCTGTTGCAGCGGGCGGCGAGCTATCGTGGCGAGCAGCGTTGGAGCCTGTTGTACGAGGTGCTGTGGCGGGTCAGCCATGGTGACCGCACCGCCATGCTCAGCGGCGACCCGTTGGGCAGCGAGTTGCAACGGCGCATTCGCCAGGTGGATCGCGAGGCTCATCACTTGCACGCCTTCGTGCGCTTTATCGCGGTGCCGCCCGGACGTTCGGCCCTGGCCGAGCAGCCGCAGTTCGTGGCCTGGCACGAGCCGGCCCACGACATCCTGGCCAGCGCCAGCGAACACTTCATCGGGCGCATGGGGCGCCAGCGCTGGCTGATCGCCACGCCCCGCGACGGGGTGTATTTCGATGGCGAACGCCTGTTGTACCAGCGCCAGTGTCCGCTGGGCTGGCAACAGCTGGCCCAGGGCATGGAGGACCCCGGCGGCGAGCTGTTGTTGACCTACTACAGCCATATCTTCAATCCGGCGCGGCTCAACCCCAAGGTCATGCAGGGGCACTTGCCGGCGCGGTTCTGGAAGCACTTGCCGGAGGGGCCGCTGATTCCCGCGTTGATCGCCCAGGCCCGCCACGGCAAGCAACGCGATGGCCAGGCCAGCCAGGTGGCGGTGCGGCCGGGCAAGCGCATCGGCAGCAACTGAGCCAGGCGCCGGGCAATGAAAAGCCCGCCGCTGGCAAGCAGGGGCGGGCTCGGGTGAAGCGGGGCGGGTCAGACCTTGACGATCCAGCCGGCCGGAGCCTCGACTTCGCCGGTCTGCACGCCAGTCAGCTCCTTGTAGAGCTTCTGGGTGATCGGACCGACTTCTTTTTCGCTGTAGAACACGTGCAGCTTGTTCTGGTACTCGATGCCGCCGATCGGGGTGATCACCGCGGCGGTACCGCAGGCGCCGGCTTCCTTGAAGTCGGCGAGCTTGTCGATGAACACGTCGCCTTCGACCACTTCCAGGCCCAGGCGGCTCTTGGCCAGTTCGATCAGCGACAGGCGGGTGATGCCCGGCAGTACCGATGGCGAGTTCGGGGTGACGAACTTGTCGTCATGGGTGATCCCGAAGAAGTTGGCCGAGCCGACTTCCTCGATCTTGCTGTGGGTCAGCGGGTCCAGGTAGATGCAGTCGGCGAAGCTGGCCTTCTTGGCCTGGGAGCCGGGCATCAGGCTGGCGGCGTAGTTGCCACCGACCTTGGCCGCGCCGGTGCCTTGTGGCGCCGCACGGTCATAGCTGGAGATCAGGAAGTTGTGCGGGGTCAGGCCGCCCTTGAAGTAGGCACCGACCGGAATGGCGAAGATCGAGAAGATGAACTCGGGTGCGGTCCGCACGCCGATGTTGTCGCCCACGCCGATCACGAACGGACGCAGGTACAGCGCGCCGCCGGTGCCGTAGGGCGGGATGAAGCGTTCGTTGGCCTTGACCACGGCCTTGCACGCTTCGATGAATTGTTCGGTCGGTACCTGTGGCATCAGCAGGCGAGCGCAGCTGCGCTGCATGCGGGCGGCGTTCTGGTCCGGGCGGAACAGGTTGATCGAACCGTCCTTGCAGCGGTAGGCCTTGAGGCCCTCGAAGCACTGCTGGCCATAGTGCAGGGCGGTGGAGCCCTCGCTGATGTGCAGCACGTTGTCTTCGGTCAGGGTGCCTGCGTCCCACTCGCCGTTGCGCCAGTACGACAGATAGCGCTTGTCTGTCTTGATGTAGTCAAAACCCAGCTTGTCCCAATTGATGCTTTCGTTACCCATGACACCCTCTATTTCTTAACTACCGTCGGAACGGCTCAAGGCTTCTGACGTTTTTATTGGATGGGCACAACAATACTGCATTCCGAGGGCAGGCCGCACCCCGGACGATGGGAGGGGGAGCAAAAAAACTTAGCCTGCTCATGAACCCTCCCGTCACCTCGGGGATAGCGATCTGCGTAGGAGCTTTTCTGTAGGAGCGAAGCTTGCTCGCGAAGCGTCGGTGCAGACGGCTCGACATCTCTGGCGTGCCTGCCGGCTTTATCGCGGGCAAGCCTCGCTCCTACGGTCCGGCTTTACATATGCAACGCGTGGCCCAGGGCTCGCAATGCGGCTTCCTGGACCGCCTCGCCCAGGGTCGGGTGGGCGTGGATGGTGCCGCCGATGTCTTCCAGGCGCGCGCCCATCTCCAGGGATTGGCCGAACGCCGTGGCCAATTCGGAAACCCCGACGCCCACTGCCTGCCAACCCAGCACCAGGTGGTTGTCACGCCGTGCCACCACGCGCACGAAGCCACCCTTGGATTCCAGGGTCATGGCCCGGCCGTTGGCGGCGAACGGGAAGCTGGCGACGATGCAGTCCAGGCCGGCGGCCTTGGCTTCGTCCGGGGTCTTGCCGACCACCACCACTTCCGGGTCGGTGAAGCACACCGCCGGGATCGCCGCCGGGGTGAACTCCCGGCGCTTGCCGGCGATCAGCTCGGCCACCATCTCGCCCTGGGCCATGGCCCGGTGGGCCAGCATCGGCTCGCCGCTCAGGTCGCCGATGGCCCAGACGTTGCGCATGCTGGTCTGGCAGCGTGCGTCGATCTTGATCGCCGAGCCGTTCATGTCCAGGTTCAACGCCTCCAGGTTCCAGCCCTGGGTGTTGGGCTTGCGGCCCACCGCCACCAGTACCTGGTCGGTTGCCAGGTCCAGGGTGTCGCCGTTGGGGTCGCGTACCTGCAGGCTGCTGGTGCCGGCATCGAAGCCCAGTACGCTGTGCTTGAGGTAGAGCTTGATCCCCAGTTGCTTGACCGACTCCAGCACCGGCTGGGTCAGCTCGGCGTCATAGGCCGGCAGGATGCGCTCCTGGGCCTCGACCACGCTGACGTCGACCCCCAGCTTGCGGTAGGCGATGCCCAGTTCCAGGCCGATGTAGCCACCGCCGACCACGGCCAGGCGCTTGGGCAGGACCTTGGGCGCCAGGGCCTCGGTGGAGGAGATGATCGGCCCGCCGAGGGGCAGCATCGGCAGGTTGACGCTCTTGGAGCCGGTGGCCAGCAGCAGGTGCTCGCACTGGATGCGGGTGTCGGCGCCGTCGATTTCCACGGTCTTGCCGTCGATCACCCGGGCCCAGCCATGGATCACCTGGACCTTGTTCTTTTTCAGCAGGGCCGCGACCCCGGTGGTCAGGCGGTCGACGATGCCGTCCTTCCATTCCACGCTCTTGCCGATGTTCAGGGTCGGCGCCGCCACTTCGATGCCCAGGGCCGAGCCCTGGCTGTGGTGGCGGGTCTGGTGGAACTGTTCGGCTACGTGGATCAGGGCCTTGGACGGGATGCAGCCGATGTTCAGGCAGGTGCCGCCCAGGGCCTGGCCTTCCACCAGGATGGTGGAGATCCCCAGCTGGCCGGCGCGGATCGCTGCGACATAGCCGCCAGGGCCGCCACCGATGATCAGCAGTTGGGTGTTGAGAGTCTGTTGCATGTCTTACTCCACAAACAGCGTGGCGGGTTGTTCGAGCAGGCCGCGGATGGCCTGGATGAATTGCGCGGCGTCCATGCCGTCGACCACCCGGTGATCGAAGGAGCTGGAGAGGTTCATCATCTTGCGGATCACGATCTGGCCCTTGATCACCATGGGCCGCTCGACGATCTTGTTGACCCCGACGATGGCCACTTCCGGCAGGTTCAGCACCGGCGTGCTGACGATACCGCCCAGGGCGCCGAGGCTGGTGAGGGTGATGGTCGAGCCGGACAGTTCTTCACGCGCGGCCTTGCCGGCGCGGGCGGCCTTGGCCAGGCGCACGATCTCCTCGGCGTTGCCCCACAGGCTGCGGGCTTCGGCGTGGCGCACCACCGGGACCATCAGGCCAACGTCGCTCTGGGTGGCGACCCCGACGTGCACCGCGCCGTGGCGGGTGACGACCTGGGCTTCATCGTCGTAGCGCGCGTTGATCTGCGGGAAGTCGCGCAGGGCCACGACCATCGCCCGTACCAGGAACGGCAGCAGGGTCAGCTTGCCGCGGGTGGCGCCATGCTTCTCGTTGAGGTGGATGCGCAGTTCTTCCAGGGCGGTGACGTCCACTTCCTCGACATAGCTGAAGTGCGCGGCGCGGTGCTTGGATTCCTGCATGCGCTGGGCGATCTTGCGACGCATGCCGATCACCTGGATCTGCTCTTCGTCGTGGCGCTCGGCATAACCGGCAGATGGCGCCGAATGGCTGCGCGGTGCCTGGCTGCCCTGGGCCAGGTAGGCGTCCAGGTCTTCATGCAGGACGCGCCCGGCAGGGCCGCTGCCTTGTACCAGGCGCAGCTGGATGCCCAGGTCCAGGGCATGCTTGCGCACCGCCGGCGAGGCCAGCGGGCGCTCGTTGGCTTCCCGGGCGACCGGAGCCTGGGCCGGACGGTTGGCGGCGGCCTGGCAGGCAGGTGCCGGCTTGTCCACTTGAGGGGCGGCGGCCACCGGCGCGGCGGCCGGTGTTTCCGCGGCGGCTGGCGCCTTGCTCGGCGTCGGCAGCTGGTCGGAGTCCTTGAGGTTGCCCGCGCCCTCGACCTCGATGCTGATCAGGATGCTGCCCACCGCCATCACTTCACCCGGCTCGCCGCCCAGGGCCAGCACTTTGCCGTGGACCGGGGAGGGGATGTCGACCATGGCCTTGTCGGTCATCACGTCTGCCAGTACCTGGTCTTCGACCACCAGGTCGCCGACTTTCACGTGCCACTGCGACAGTTCTACTTCTGCGATGCCTTCGCCGATGTCCGGCATCTTGATAACGTGCGTGCCCATTCAGACCTCCATGACCCGTTGCAGCGCCGCGCCCACTCGGGACGGCCCTGGGAAATATGCCCACTCTTGCGCATGGGGATACGGCGTATCCCAACCGGTGACGCGCTCGATCGGGGCCTCCAGGTGATGGAAGCAATGCTCTTGCACCAACGACACCAGCTCGGCGCCGAAACCGCAGGTCCGGGTGGCCTCGTGCACCACCACGCAGCGGCCGGTCTTCTTCACCGACTTGACGATGGTGTCCAGGTCCAGCGGCCACAGGCTGCGCAGGTCGATGACCTCGGCGTCGATACCGGTTTCCTCGGCCGCCACTTGCGAGACATAGACCGTGGTGCCGTAGGTCAGCACGGTGACGTCCTTGCCCGGACGGGCGATGGCGGCCACGTCCAGCGGGACCTTGTAGTAGCCGTCCGGCACCTGGGCCGAAGGGTGCTTCGACCAGGGGGTTACCGGGCGGTCGTGGTGGCCGTCGAACGGGCCGTTGTACAGGCGCTTGGGCTCCAGGAAGATCACCGGGTCATCGTTCTCGATGGAGGCGATCAGCAGGCCCTTGGCGTCGTAGGGGTTGGACGGCATTACGGTACGCAGGCCGCAGACCTGGGTGAACACCGCCTCGATGCTCTGGCTGTGGGTCTGGCCGCCATAGATGCCGCCGCCGCACGGCATGCGCATGGTCAGCGGCGCGGTGAACTGGCCGGCCGAGCGATAACGCAGGCGCGCGGCTTCGGAAATGATCTGGTCGGTGGCCGGGTAGACGTAGTCGGCGAACTGGATTTCCGCCACCGGCCGCAGGCCGTAGGCCCCCATGCCGACGGCGGTGCCGATGATGCCGCTTTCCGAAATCGGGGCATCGAACACCCGCGAGGTGCCGTACTTGGCTTGCAGGCCTTCGGTGCAGCGGAATACGCCGCCGAAATACCCCACGTCCTGACCGAACACCACGACGTTGTCGTCACGCTCGAGCATCACATCCATGGCCGAGCGCAGGGCCTGGATCATGGTCATGGTGGTGGTGGTCATGGCGGTGTCCAGCTGGATATTGTTGTTGTGATCGTTCATCTCAAACCCCCAGTTGCTGGCGTTGGCGTTTCAGGTGCTCGGGCATGTCCTTGTAGACATCCTCGAACATGGTCGCGGCGCTGGGGATCTGGCCGCCGGCGAGGGTGCCGAACTGCTCGGCTTCCTTCTGCGCGGCGATGACCTGGGCTTCGAGTTCGGCGCTGAGCGCGGCGTGTTCCTCTTCGGACCAGTGGCCGAGCTTGATCAGGTGCTGCTTGAGGCGAGCGATCGGGTCGCCCAGGGGGAAGTGGCTCCAGTCGTCGGCCGGCCGGTACTTGGACGGGTCGTCGGAGGTGGAGTGCGGTCCGGCACGGTAGGTGACCCACTCGATCAGGGTCGGGCCGAGGTTGCGGCGGGCGCGTTCGGCGGCCCAGCGCGAGGCGGCGTAGACGGCGATGAAGTCGTTGCCGTCGACCCGCAGCGAGGCGATGCCGCAACCCACGCCGCGTCCGGCGAAGGTGGTGGCTTCACCACCGGCGATGGCCTGGAAGGTGGAGATCGCCCACTGGTTGTTGACCACGTTGAGGATCACCGGCGCCCGGTAGACGTGGGCGAAGGTCAGGGCGGTGTGGAAGTCCGACTCGGCGGTGGCGCCGTCGCCGATCCAGGCCGAGGCGATCTTGGTATCGCCCTTGATCGCCGAGGCCATGCCCCAGCCTACGCCCTGCACGAACTGGGTCGCCAGGTTGCCGGAGATGGTGAAGAACCCGGATTCTTTCACCGAGTACATGATCGGCAGCTGGCGCCCCTTGAGCGGGTCGCGCTCGTTGGACAGCAGCTGGCAGATCATGTCCACCAGCGGCACTTCGCGGGCCATCAGGATGCTTTGCTGGCGATAGGTGGGGAAGCACATGTCGTCGACATTCAGGGCCAGCGCCTGGGCGCTGCCGATGGCTTCCTCGCCGAGGCTCTGCATGTAGAACGACATCTTCTTCTGGCGCTGGGCGACCACCATGCGGTTGTCGAAGATGCGGGTCTTGAGCATGGCCCGCATGCCCTGGCGGAGGATCTCCACGGGCACGTCCTGGGCCCATTCGCCCAGAGCGTTGCCCTGGTCATCGAGTACTCGGATCAGGCCACGAGCGAGGTCGGCGGTATCGGCGGGTTCTACATCGATCGGGGGTTTGCGCACCAGGCCGGCGTCGTTCAGGCGCAGGTAGGTGAAATCGGTCTTGCAGCCGGGACGGCCCGAGGGTTCGGGAACGTGCAGGCGTAGCGGTGCATACGCTGGGGTCATGGCTTTCTACGCTCGATCTTGTGGATTTCTTGTATTTGGGCGCGCTAGCTGACAGTCCTTCCCTGGGTAAGGGAAATCTTGTCCTACAAACATCATAGGCCGGGATAAGGAGAATATTTATCTGTGTTTCGTTGCACGCAAAGTCATTTAGAGATAAAAAATCTTTATAAACATAAAAAAAAGGTTGTTTTATCTCATGCGTAAACTGGACCGTACCGATATCGGCATTCTCAACAGCCTGCAAGAGAACGCTCGCATCACCAACGCCGACCTGGCCCGTTCGGTGAACCTTTCGCCAACCCCCTGCTTCAATCGGGTCAGGGCCATGGAGGACCTGGGACTGATCCGCGAGCAGGTGACCCTGCTGGATGCCGAGCTCCTGGGCCTGCACGTCAACGTGTTCATCCATGTCAGCCTGGAGAAACAGGTGGAAGAGGCCCTGCAGCATTTCGAAGAGGCCATTTCCGATCGTCCGGAAGTGATGGAGTGCTACCTGATGGCCGGCGACCCGGACTACCTGATCCGCGTGCTGGTGCCCAGCATCCAGGCCCTGGAGCGCTTCATGATGGACTTCCTGACCAAGGTGCCGGGAGTGGCCAATATCCGCTCCAGCTTCGCCCTCAAGCAGGTACGCTACAAGACCGCGCTGCCGCTGCCGGCCAATGGCCTGACCCTGGGCAACTGAGGCTCAGGCCGGTACTTCGCGCCACAACCTGTCGAGTTCCTTGAAGTCCCAGTTATCCGGGGCTTCGCGGCCGACGATGCGTTCCTGGCCCTGGACCCGGGCCAGGTCCACCACGCTCTGCTCCAGCGGCAGGTTGGAGCGAGTGGAGAAGAACACCTTGACCTTGGGGGTCAGCAACGCATCCGGGTGTTGCTCCAGCACCACCGCCAGGCGCCCGCTCTCCAGCCGCACCAGGGAGCCCACCGGGTAGATCCCGACACTCTTGACGAAGGCCTGGAACACCCGCTGGTCGAAGTGGCCGGTCCAGGTGGACATGCGCTGGATCGCCTCGGCCGGGTCCCAGCCGCGGTTGTAGGGGCGGTTGGAGGTCACTGCGTCGTACACATCGCACACCGCGCCCATCCGCGCGAACAGGCTGATCTGCTCGCCCTTCAGGCGGTGCGGATAACCCGAGCCGTCGGCCTTTTCATGGTGGTGCAGGCACACATCCAGCACCAGGGCATCCACCGCACCGTTCTGGCGCAGGATGCTGCCGCCAGCCTCGGGGTGCAGCTTGACCTGTTCGAACTCGCTGTCCGACAGCTTTTGCGGTTTGTTGAGGATGGCATCGGGGATGGTCAGCTTGCCCACGTCGTGCAGCAGCCCGGCCACCCCGGCCAGTCGCACGAAGTGCTCCGACAGGCCCAGTTGGCGGGCGGTGGCCAGCATCAGCGCGCACACCGCCACCGAGTGCATGTAGGTGTAGTCGTCGGCGCGCTTGAGTCGGGCCAGGCTGATCAGCGCGTGGGGATGGCGCAACAGCGAATCGGTGATCATGCCCACCAGCTCGTTGACCTGTTGCACCTGGATCACCTGGCCCATGCGTACTTCCTGGAACATGTCCATCACCGCCTGGCGTGAATGGGCACAGACCTTGATGGCCCGTTGCAGCTCCTCGCCCATGCTGGCCCGCGGCGCAGTCGTTGGGGCGGCGGCAGGCGAGGGCGGTTCGGGGGCGGGTGGCGGGGCCGCTTGCGGCTCGCCAGGTTCGGGCAGGTCGCGGCCCTTGGCCGAGTCGATCCACAAGCCGCTCAGGTTCGAGCGTTGCAGGCGCCGCAGGTCTTCGCGGCTGTTGAGAACGAAACCGGCTTTCCAGAACGAGTGGTCCAGCCAGGAACCACAGAACTGGTGGATGTACATGCCCATTTGCAGTTGTTGCAGCGAGATCAACTTCAGCATCACCAGTACTCCCCACGGGGCGCTCGACTCTCGCCGCTGCAACGGCTGGACGGCAGCCGTTGCAGCGGGGAACTGCGGATCACACGAGCGTTTTTACCCACGCGTTTCGCTACGACCCCACGACACGCGTCACAGGGCGAAGCGTGCCACCAGCTTGTTCAGACCCACCGCCAGGGACGACAGTTCGCTGCTGGCCAGCGAGGTCTGGCTGGCGGCGGACGAGCTCTGCAACGCCAGGTCGCGGATGCTCATCAGGTTCTGGTCCACCGAGCGGGCCACCTGGGCCTGTTCTTCCGAGGCGGTGGCGATCATCAGGTTGCGCTCGTTGATGTCGCTGATGGCTTCGGTGATATGGCCGATGGCACTGCCGGCCTCGTGGGCGATGGCCAGGGTCTGGTTGGCGTCCTCGCTGCTCTGCTGCATGGACAGCATGGCCTTGCTCGAGCCGTTCTGGATGCCCTGGATCATCTGCTCGATTTCCTGGGTCGACAACTGGGTACGATGGGCCAGGGCCCGCACCTCGTCGGCCACCACCGCGAAACCGCGCCCGGCATCCCCGGCCCGCGCCGCTTCGATGGCCGCATTCAGGGCCAGCAGGTTGGTCTGCTCGGCGATGGCACGGATCACGTCCAGGACCTTGGTGATGTCCTGGGCCTGCTGGGCCAGCCCGGCCATCTCTACCCGGGTGTTCTCCACGGTGCCGGTGAGCTTCTCGATGGCATGGATGGTCTGCTCGACTCGTTCCTTGCCCAGGCCCGCCGAACGCTCCGACGCTTGGGTGGACTGCGAGGCGGACACCGCGTTGCGCGCCACTTCCTCCACCGCCGCGGTCATCTGGTTGACCGCCGTGGCGGCCTGGTCGGTCTCCATGCTCTGTTGCTGGATGCCGGCGTTGGACTCACGGGTGATGGCGCTCATTTCCTCGGCGGCCGAGGCCAGTTGGGTCGAGGAATCGCTGATATGGCGGATGGTCGACTTGAGACTGTCGAGCATGGCCTGGGTCGCCGCTTGCAGGTCGGTCAACTCGTCGCGCCCGCTGACGTCCACCTGGGTACGCAGGTCGCCCTCGGCGATCTTGCGGGTGCTGGCCAGCAACGACAGTACCGGATGGGTGATGCTGCGGGTGAACAAGGTGGCGATCAGGACGGTCAGGACGATGGCCAGGATGATGATTACCCAGGTCACGGTCAGGCCGCCGCTGAATTGCTCGCCAGCGACGACCGCGGATTGCTCGGCCCCGCTCTCGTTGATGCGAAGCAGCTCCTCGATGGACGCTTGCAGGGTGTTGGCCAGAGGCACCGTGACCTGGTTGATGTAGTCGGCGGTCTGCTGGGCGGTATTGGTCTTGGTGGAGTCGATCATCACCGCCAGCTTGTCGAGGTAGTCCCGGGCGCCACGCTTGACCTGCTCGTAGGCGGCCTTTTCCTCGGGGCCGGATACCAGCGGCTCATAGCCTTTGATGGCCTCGACCAGGGTGGTCTTCAAGGTGTTCAGCTTGTCCAGCGACGCGGGCTTCTGGCTGTCTCCTTCAGTGGCGTAGTGCAGGGCCTCCAGGCGCACGCGCAAGGTGCCGGATTCGATTTTCGCGGCTTGGCGGACGCTGGGCAGCCAGTTGGCCTGCAAATCCAGCGCGGCGTCATGAATCTGTCCCATCTTCCACAGTGCCAGCCCCCCCAGGCCGATCAGGAGTACACAAATGGCGCCGAAGCTCAGCAGCGCCCTGGAAGTCAGCTTCAAGTTTCTTATCACCATGGAGGCACCTTGCAGGTTGGAGTGATACAGCCAGGTTTGTGTCGACTCCTTGTCGCCCTTGATATCACTCTGACTCCTAAATGATGAAAAATCTGTAGAAATGTTAAAAAATATTTCTGTAAACGCTTCTCCGTTTCACCCAGCGCACTAACCCTCGCAAACCGAACGACACGTTCCGGCAGGCTCGCCGCGCATGCGGGTTCTGCGGCTCGCGCCGCTCCGTGCGCAGCCTGCGCCAGCGGCTGCACGAGGCGCGATACGCGGCCCTGGCTTGACTCCCATCAACGCGCCTTTTGCGCTTTTGCACCATGCTTGGCGCCTGTCCAATGGAGAAGGAAAAGGCCCATGACTACGCCTGTGACAACGGCGCCCGCGGCCAAGGCCGTATTACCGATTGGATTGCTGGTCGCCGTGCTGGCCATGATCGGCGTGTTGTTCCTGCCGCTGCCCGCCGATCTGCCCGTGGCGGGGCACCGGATGCTGGCGATCCTGGCATTCGCCGTGGTGGTGTGGATCAGCGAAGCGGTGTCCTACGAGGCCAGCGCGATCATGATCACCGCCCTGATGGCGATCCTCATCGGCACCGCGCCAACCTTGCACGACCCCGGCCAGCTGTATGGCAGCTCGGCGGCCATCGGCCTGGCCCTGACCGGGTTTTCCAATTCGGCCCTGGCCCTGGTGGCCGGCGCCTTGTTCATCGCTGCCGCCATGACCCACACCGGCCTGGACCGGCGCATCGCCCTGGTGACCCTGGCCCGGGTCGGCACCAGTACCCGGCGCATTCTCCTGGGCGCCATCGCCGTGACTATCCTCCTCAGCCTGCTGGTGCCCAGCGCCACCGCCCGCAGTGCCTGCGTGGTGCCGATCATGATGGGGGTGATCGCCGCGTTCGGCGTCGACAAGCGCTCGAACATCGCCGCCGGGCTGATGATCGTGGTGGCCCAGGGCACCAGCATCTGGAACGTCGGGATCCAGACCGCCGCCGCGCAGAACCTGTTGACCGTGGGGTTCATGGACAAGATGCTCGGCCAGCGCGTGGCCTGGCTCGACTGGCTGATCGCCGGTGCGCCCTGGGCGCTGATCATGTCCCTGGTGCTGCTGTGGCTGGTGCTCAAGATGCTGCCCCCGGAGAGCGACAGCATTCCCGGCGGCAAGGAAGCGGTGGCCAGGTCCCTGGCGGATATCGGCCCCATGACCGGGCCGCAGAAACGCCTGCTGGCGGTGTCGCTGCTGTTGCTGCTGGCCTGGTCCACCGAAGGCAAGCTGCACCCGTTCGACACCACGACCACCACCTATGCCGGGCTGGTGATCCTGCTGCTGCCACGGATCGGCATCATGACCTGGAAGGATGTGCAGTCGCGCATTCCCTGGGGCACGGTGATCGTCTTCGGGGTCGGCATCAGCCTCGGTTCGGCGCTGCTCAGTACCCAGGCCGGGCAATGGCTGGGCACCCAGGTGGTGGCCCACACCGGACTGGACCAGGTAGGCCCGCTGGCGGTCTTCGCCATCCTCGGCGCCTTCCTGATCCTGATTCACCTGGGGTTCGCCAGCGCCACGGCGCTGACCTCGGCGTTGCTGCCGATCCTCATCGCGGTGCTGCAGACCCTGCCGGGCGAGTTCAGCCGGCTGGGCATGACCATGCTCCTGGGGTTCGTGGTCAGCTACGGCTTCATCCTGCCGATCAACGCCCCGCAGAACATGGTGTGCCTGGGCACCGAGACCTTCACCGCGCGCCAGTTCGCCAAGGTCGGGCTGGTGGTGACGCTGGTCGGCTACCTGCTGATGCTGGTGTTCGCCATGACCTGGTGGCAATGGCTGGGCTGGCTGTAGGCCCGGAGCGGGGCAGGGCTGGCGCTACAGCCAGCCGCTGAACACCCGGGTCACGCTACCGGCCAGGCGCACCTTGCCCTGGCCGTCCCAGCTCACGCTCACCGGTCCGCCGTCGCACAGCACCGTCACCTCGCTGTCCAGCAGGCCCCGGCGGATGCCATTGACCACAGCGCCGCAGGAGCAGGAACCGGAGCCCAGGGGAATGCCGCCGTGGCGTTCCCATATTCGCAGGCGAATGGTCTGGCGGTCGATGACCTGGATGAAATGCACGTTGGTCTGGTGCACGAACAGCGGATGGGTCTCGATCGCCGGTCCGAGGACGGCGATGTCCAACTGCTGCAGGTCGTCGACGAAAAAACTGCAATGCGGGTTGCCCATGCTGCACGCCGCCGGCTCCCCCGGCAGCGGCAGGCGCAGGCTGTCCAGCTCCCGGGCCAGGGGAATGTCCTGCCAGGCGAGCCCGGGAACGCCCATCTCCACCGACACGCTGTCGTCGGCCAGGCGCCGGCACTCTTGCAGGCCGCGGGCGGTCTTCAGGCGCAGCGAACTGGCGCCGCTTTCGCGCAGCAACAGCTCGGCGGCACCCCGGGTGGCACTGCCGCAGGCATCGAGGCTGGAACCATCGGCATTGAAGAAGGTCAGTTGCGCCGCGCTCTGGCGACAATCGCCCAGCACCACCAGTTGATTGAAACCTATGCCGCGTCGCCGGTCGCCCAAGGCCCTGGCGCGTTCGGCGGTGATCGGCTGGCCGCGACCGCGGGCGTCGATCACCACGAAATCGTCGCCATTGGCATGCATCTTCACGAAATTAAGCGCCATTGAAACTCCACAGGGACCAGACAAGGTATGCCACCAGGCGAGGAGCGACCGGGCCGCGGCCCCAGTCGTCATCCGTTGCAGGATTTCGAAAAAACTGCGGCGACGCCAGCGTCTTGAAATAAAATTCACCCAACCTACTCCGGGCGTGTCTGGGCCTGGAGCATGGCAGGCTGCCGGTCACACAGCCCGCATCGACCGTCCCGGTACGGACCAGAACACCACTAAGGTCACTGCATGGATCACTACGCCCCGCGCAACTGGCAGCCCCACGAAAAGCCCAGCTTGCCCGGCTCGCCCTCGACACCGCTGCACCCCACCCACAAGCGCCTGGCCTATGCCTTGGTGGGCCTTCTGGTGGCCATCACCGGCGGCTTGGGCAACTCCCTGGTGATCGCCAACCTGCCTTATCTGCAAGGCGCCCTGGGGGCCACCAGCGCGGAAATGGCCTGGCTGCCGGCCGCGTATGTCATGACCAACGTGTCGATGAACCTGCTGCTGGTGAAGTTTCGCCAGCAGTTCGGCCTGCGGGCCTTTACCGAGGTGTTCCTGGTGCTCTATGCCCTGGTGACCTTCGGCCACCTGTTCGTCAACGACCTGAGCTCGGCCATCGCCGTGCGCGCGGCCCACGGCATGGTGGGCGCGGCCCTGAGCTCGCTGGGCCTGTACTACATGGTCCAGGCCTTTCCGGCCAAGTGGCGGCTCAAGGCCCTGGTGCTGGGCCTGGGCACCTCGCAGCTGGCCTTGCCCCTGGCCCGGCTGTTCTCCGAAGACTTGTTGCAGATCGCCGAATGGCGCGGCCTGTACCTGTTCGAGCTGGGCCTGGCGCTGGCCTCCCTGGGCTGCGTGTTCATGCTCAAGTTGCCACCCGGGGACCGCTTTCGCACCTTCGAGAAACTCGATTTCCTGACCTTCGCCTTGCTGGCCACCGGCGTGGCGCTGCTGTGCGCGGTGCTGTCCCTGGGGCGCATCGACTGGTGGCTGGAGGCGCCGTGGATCGGCTACGCCAGCGCCGCCTCGATCCTGCTGATCCTCGCCGGCCTGTGCATCGAACATAACCGCCGCAACCCGATGCTGATGACCCGCTGGCTGGGTAGCGGGGCGATGATCCGCCTGGCCCTGGCGGTGATCCTGATCCGCATGGTGCTCTCGGAGCAGTCCACCGGCGCGGTGGGTTTCCTCCAGGCGCTGAACATGAGCAGCGAACAGATGCGCCTGCTTTACGGGGTGATGCTGCTGGGCAGCATCGCGGGGCTGGCCACCAGTGCCCTGACCATCAACCCGGCGCACCTGTTCATGCCCCTGGTCATTTCCCTGGCGCTGATGGCCGTCGGCTCGGTGATGGACAGTTTCTCCAGCAACCTCACGCGCCCGGCCAACATGTACATCAGCCAGTTCCTGCTGGCTTTCGGCGGCACCTTCTTCCTTGGCCCGACCATGGTCCTGGGTACCCGCAACGTACTGACCAACCCACGCAACCTGGTGAGCTTCTCGGTGCTGTTCGGCATCTGCCAGAACCTCGGCGGGCTGATCGGCTCGGCCCTGCTGGGGACCTTCCAGATCGTGCGCGAGAAATACCATTCCAGTCTTATCGTCGAGCAGCTGACCTTGCTCGACCCCCAGGTCCTGGCCCGGGTGCAGAGCGGCGCGGCGGCCTATGGCAAGGTCATCGCCGACCCTGACCTGCGCACCCTGCAAGGCATGCGCAGCCTGGCCTCGGCGGCCACCCGCGAAGCCAACGTGATGGCCTACAACGATGTGTTCATGCTGATCGCGGTGATCGCCGTGCTGACCATGATCTGGATCTTCATCCGCAGCCTGTGGCTGATGAGCACCACCAAGCCCGTCGCGCCCCAGCCTCCCGTCCAACCCAGTGGTGCCCCTTCTTCATGAGCGAAACCGTCAATCCCACCACCAATGCCATCGCCTCGAGCCCCGAGCCCAATGGCCCGCCGACCATTCCTGCCACCGAGCCACGGCCGTTGGCGGTGCGGATCATCTCGTCCCTGGGGTTCGCCGCGATCGCCATCGTCGGCGTGCTGATCGTGCTCTACGCCTGGCAATTGCCGCCGTTTTCCAGCGCCATCGAAAGCACCGAGAACGCCCTGGTGCGCGGCCAGGTGACGATCATCGGGCCGCAGCTCAGCGGTTATGTGTTCGAAGTGCCGGTGCAGGACTTCCAGCACGTCAAGGCCGGCGACCTGCTGGTGCGCCTGGACGACCGCATCTACCAGCAGCGCCTGGACCAGTCCCTGGCCCAGCTGGCGGTGCAGAAGGCCTCCCTGGCCAATAACCTGCAACAGCGCAACAGCGCCGAAGCCACCATCAAGCTGCGCCAGGCGGCCCTGGCCGACAGCCAGGCCCAGGCGCGCAAGAGCGCCGCGGACCTTGCGCGCAACGAGGCGTTGATCGCCGATGGTTCGGTGTCCCGGCGTGAGCTGGACGTGACCCGCGCCGCCAATGCCCAGACCGTGGCGGCGGTGGCCCAGGCCCAGGCCCAGCTGGAAATCGCCCGCCAGGACCTGCAGACCGTGATCGTCAATCGCGGCTCCCTGGAGGCGGCGGTGGCCAATGCCGAAGCGGCGGTGCAACTGGCGCGCATCGACTTGTCCAACACTCGGATCCTCGCCCCGCGCGATGGCCAGCTGGGGCAGATCGGCGTGCGCCTGGGGGCCTACGTCAACTCCGGGGCGCAGTTGATGGCCCTGGTGCCGGACCAGCTGTGGGTGATCGCCAACATGAAGGAAACCCAGATGGACAACGTCCGGCTGGGGCAGCCGGTGAGCTTCACCGTGGATGCGCTGAACCACCGCAAGTTCACCGGCAAGGTGCAGTTGATCTCGCCGGCCACCGGCTCGGAATTCGCCTTGCTGCAGGCGGACAACGCCACCGGCAACTTCGTCAAGATCGCCCAGCGGGTGCCAGTGCGGATCATCGTCGATCCCGGCCAGCAAGAGCTGGATCGCCTGCGTCCGGGGCTGTCGGTGGTGGTCAGCATCGACACCTCCGTCACCCCCTAGCGCTACCTCCCTGTAGCCGCTGTCGAGCCCGCGAGGCTGCGCACGAGGACGCAGTCCTCGCCAAACCGGCCCATGCGTTCCATCTGGATAATCGCGGTGCCTGCTTCTACGGGCGCTGGGCAGCGGCTACAGGGCGGTTCAGGCTTGCAGCGGCGGTAGGGTGCCCAACAGGGCGACGGCGGCGACGGCGGCGATGCCCAGTGACCATTCCAGGCCCACGCTGCGGCGCAGGCTGTCCAGGCGCTGGTCGCAGCCCCGGATGCGCAGGCGATTGAACAGGGCCAGGGCCAGCATGCCGGCCACCAGCAGGGCTTTCACCAGCAGCACCAGGGCGAAACCGCTGAACAGCGGAGTCGGCCACCATTGGCCAGTGAGCATCCGTACGTTGACCAGGCCGCTGGCCAGCAGGCCCGCCACCAGCATGTAGCCCACGCCGCTGAAGCGCCGCAGCAACGGCTCCAGGGACGCCTGCGGCTGGCGCAGGACCATCAGCAATACCAGCAAACCGCCCAGCCACAGGCCGACGCAGCCCAGGTGGACGATCTGGTTGAGTATCAGCAATCGCCCCTTGAGGCCATCGAACATGGCGCCGTGGCCCACCGGGGCCAGGGTGCCCAGGAGCAGGGCGGCCAGTCCCAGGCGCAGCGGCAGGGAACGGCCCAGGGGCGCCAGCAGCAAGCCCAGCAGCAACAGGTTGAGCGCCAGGTGCCAGGTCCAGACCTGGCCGAAGAACGTCTTGCCCAGCACCAGCCCAACCGTCGCCGGGTCCAGGGCGGCGGACCAGGAGCCGGCCATGCTGGCGCTGATCAGCAGCAGCCAGGCCAGGCCGCTGCCAAGCCCGACCAGGGTCAGCCAGCGAGCCACGCGATCCAGCCGCTGCTGCACCATTTCATGACCTTGGCCCAGCAGCAGCGGGCGCAAGCCCCAGGCCCCGACCAAGGTCAGGATCGCGGCGAAATGCACGAAGCGGCACAGCACCAGCCATGACGCCATGGATTACGGGCTCACCTTGAAACTGTAGCTGCCTTCGCTCTTGTGGGTGTCCACCGACACTGCGTGCCATTGCACCTTGTAGCGGCCGGCCGGCAATGGAGCGCTGGCGGGGGTGACGACCAGGGTCTTCTTGTCCGCGCCTTCGGTGGCCAGGCCCTTGAGCGCGACGGGGGCGCCGTCCTTGCTCAGCTCGATCTTGGTGAAGGCCGCTTCCACGCCTTCGCTGAACTCCAGGCGCAGTTCGCTGGGGGCGCTGGCGCTGCTGTCGGCGGCGGGCGTGGTGGATTTCAGGTGGGCGTGGGCCAGCGCCGAGCCGGTGGCCAGCAGCGAGGCGAGAAGGGCGCAGGTGGTGCAGAGTGTTTTCAGCGACATGGCAGGTTACCTCTGGAAAAGCCAGGGAGCCGGCGCCGTTGGGGCGCCGGTATGGGTTCAAGCGTGTTGCAACTGCATGTGGATGATGGGGTACGGCTTGCCTTCGCCATCGGTTTGCGAGCGACCGTAGTCGACGAACCCGTAGTGACGGTAGAAACCGTGGGCCTGGGGGTTCTGCTCGTTGACATCGACCTTCAGGCCTGGCTGCCGGACCTGGTCCAACAGCTGGCGACCGATGCCCTGGCCACGCTGGGCCGGTTCGATGAACAGCATCTGCACGGTGTCCTCGTCAATGGCGATGAAACCGCCGGGCGTGGCATCGGGGTTCTCCCACACCAGCACACGCAGGGCCGGCAGGTAGCTGTCGCGTATCAGCGGGTAGAGGCGCTGGATGTCGTCTTCGCTGATGAAGTCATGGGTGGCGCGTACCGAACGCTCCCAGAGCGCGGTGAGCGAGGCGTCGTCCGCAGCGACGCGAGGGCGAATCTTCATGGGGATGATCCATCTTGGTAACTGATTAGATGGCCGGCGGTAGGGCAGGGCCGGCATTTGGGCAGAGACCTGTATGCCCGTGTCGCGAATCAACGCTTGGACGGAGCACCGCAGTGACGGCTGCAAATGAGCGGGAGGCCGATCCTACCCAAACAGGCCGGCCGGCGAAACCCCGAAATAGCACCGTCAGCCCAGGGATCGATTGGCCCGTGGGCGGATGCTAGTCTTGCCGAAGACTGTTTTTAGGGAGCCCTCATGGGCAATCACAAGATCGAGATTCGTCGCAACAACGTGGAGAAGATCCTCCTGGGTGCCGAGAAAGTCTTCGCCGAAAAGGGTTACGCCGGCACCGCCATGGCCGACATCGCCGAAGAGGTGCAACTGCCGCGTTCCAACCTGCATTACTACTTCAGCACCAAGCACGAACTCTATAGCGCGGTGCTGCTGGACCTGCTGGACGTGTGGAAGCAGGACGCCCTGTGCTTCGAGATGTTCGACGACCCGCGGGTGGTGCTCAGCAGCTACATCCGCGCCAAGATGCAGCATTCGCGCACTCGCCCCCACGGTTCCAAGGTCTGGGCCAATGAGATCATGCATGGCGCGCCAAGCCTGGGCACCGCGTTGGACGAGAGCCTGTACGACTGGGCGAAGATGAAGGAAGCCAAGATCCGCCAATGGGTCGAGGACGGGCGGATCCTCGCGGTGGAACCTTCGGCGCTGCTGTACCTGATCTGGGCCTCGACCCAGCATTACGCCGACTTCGACCACCAGGTGAACATCCTCAACGACCACCAACCGCTGTCGGACCTGCAATTCGAACGGGCGGTGCAGACCGTCACCAGCGTGATCCTGCGCGGCATCGGCCTCGAACCATAGAGGCAGCTACAAGCTGCAAGCAGGAGCAAGCTTCAAGCTAGGAGCTTGAAGCTTGCGACTTGTCGCTTAAAACTTGCCGCTTGTGGCTGCTTCTGTGGTCTCGCGGTGGGGGTTGCGGGGGTCGTGCAGCCAGTCGAGGAACGGCTTGCCGGTCTGCTGCGGCACCATCTCGATGCAATCCTGCACTGGGCAGGTGATCTGGCACAGGTTGCAGCCCACGCATTCGTCGTCGATCACTTCATATCTATGGGTGCCGTCCGCTTGCCTGAGGCTGGCGATGGCCTGGTGCGAAGTGTCTTCGCAGGCGATATGACAACGGCCGCAACCGATGCACGCCTCCTGGTCAATTTTAGCGATCACCTGGTAGTTGATATCCAGGTACTTCCAGTCTGTGGTGTTGCCCACCGCCCGCCCGGAGAAGTCCTGCAGGCTGTGGTAGCCCTGGCTGTCCATCCAGCGCGAGAGGCCATCCTGCATCTCGTCGACGATACGAAAGCCATGCAGCATCGCCGCCGTGCACACCTGCACCGCGCCGCAGCCCAGGGCCACGAACTCCGCGGCATCGCGCCAGTTGCCGATACCGCCGATGCCGCAGATCGGCAGGCCATGGGTCTGCGGGTCGCGGGCGATCTCGGCCACCATGTTCAGGGCGATCGGCTTGACCGCCGAGCCGCAGTAGCCGCCGTGGGTGCTCTGGCTGCCCACCATCGGGTGGGCCACCATGCGTTCCAGGTCGACGCTGGTGATGGAGTTGATGGTGTTGATCAACGACACCGCATCGGCCCCGCCACGATGGGCGGCGCGGGCCGACTGGCGGATGTCGGTGATGTTCGGCGTCAGCTTGACGATCACCGGCAGCGAGCAGTACGTCTTGCACCAGCGGGTCACCTGCTCGACGTACTCCGGCACCTGGCCCACCGCCGCGCCCATGCCGCGTTCCGGCATGCCGTGGGGGCAGCCGAAGTTCAGCTCGATGCCATCGGCGCCGGTGGCCTGCACCAGCGGCAGGATGTGTTTCCACGAATCCTCGACGCAAGGCACCATCAGCGAGACGATCAGCGCCCGGTCCGGCCAGTCCTTCTTCACCTGGGTGATTTCCCTGAGGTTGATCTCCAGGGAACGGTCGGTGATCAGCTCGATGTTGTTGATCCCCAGCACCTCGCGGTTGGCGCCGAAATGCGCCGAGTAGCGCGACGACACGTTGACCGCCGCCGGGTCTTCGCCGAGGGTTTTCCAGACCACGCCGCCCCAGCCCGCCTCGAAGGCGCGGACCACGTTGTAGGCTTTGTCGGTGGGCGGCGCGGAGGCCAGCCAGAACGGGTTGGGCGCCTTGATTCCTGCGAACACAATCGACAGATCGGCCATCACGCAGCCTCCACGTTGAGCATGAGTTGGGCATGCATGGCCTCGGCGGCCAGCTTGCCGTGCTGCACGGCCTGGACGGTGAGGTCCTGGCCGAGGCTGGTGCAGTCGCCACCGGCGTAGACCCCGGGAATGCTGGTGCGCAGTTGCTCGTCCACGGCGATGCGATCGCCGCTGCGCTTGAGCTCCCGGGCCAGTGGATCGCCCAGGCTGGCGCTGTCGAACGCCTGGCCGATGGCCTTGAAGATCGCGTCGGCGGCCAGCTCGAAGGTTTCGCCGGTGGTGTGCAGGCGGCCCTCCACCAGCTGGGTCCGGGCGAAGCGCATGCCGCGCACCCGGCCCTGATCGTCCAGCAGCACCTGCTCGGGAGCGGCCCAGGTCAGCAACCGCACCTGGTTGGCCTTGGCGAGGTCCTGCTCATGGCCGGTGGCGCCCATGTCGGCGGCGCCACGGCGGTACACCAGGTTGACGTCGCGGGCGCCGAGGCGGGCCATCTGCACCGCCATGTCGATGGCGGTATTGCCGGCGCCGATGACGATGCAGCGCTCGGCCAGGGGCAACTGGCCAAGGTCGTCGGCCTGGCGCAGCTCGCGGATGTAGTCGGTGGCCGCCAGCAGCCCGGGGGCGTCCTCGTGCTCCAGGCCCAGGCGCTTGCTGGCCGCCAGGCCCAGGCCGAGGAATACCGCGTCGAACTCTTGGTGCAGTTCGCTCAGGCTCAAGTTGTCGCCCAGTACCTGGCCATGGCGGATCTCGATGCCGCCGACGTCGAGCAGGAACTCCAGTTCGCGCTGGGCGAAATCGTCCACCAGCTTGTACTTGGCGATCCCGTATTCGTTGAGGCCGCCGGCTTTTTCCCGCGCCTCGAAGATCACTACCTCATGGCCGTGCAAGGCGCAGCGGTGGGCGCAGGACAGTCCGGCCGGGCCGGCCCCGACCACGGCAATCCGCTTGCCGGTGGCGGCGGCGCGCTGGAACGGATGCTGGCTGAACTGCGCATTGTCCAGGGCGTAGCGCTGCAGTTGGCCGATCAGCACCGGCGCGCATTCCTGGGCGTTGTTGCGCACGCAGGCCTGCTGGCACAAGACCTCGGTGGGGCAGACCCGGGCGCAGCTGCCGCCGAGGATGTTCGCCGCGAGGATCTTCTGCGCCGCGCCCTGGACGTTGTCGGTGTGGAGGTGACGGATGAACGAGGGGATGTCGATCTCGCTGGGGCAGGCGTTGACGCACGGCGCGTCGTAGCAGTACAGGCAGCGCGAAGCTTCCAGCTGCGCCTGGCGTGGGGTCAGGGGGGGCGCCAGGTCGCTGAAATGCTCGGCGAGGGTGGCGCCGTCCAGGGTCGGACGGGGCAAGTGGTTCAGGGTCTGGATCACGGTTCTGGCCTCAGGTTTTTTTATCGAATGCCTCTGATGGGCATTGTTTTTCAACCGGGCGCGAGCGCCCGGATCGCGAGCAAGCTCGCTCCTACAGGGGGCTGCGTTCTTGTAGGCGCGAGCTTGCTCGCGATAGGGGGCAGCGCCCCCTGATCTCAGCGTTTGACGGCAGTGGGCCTGTGGGCTTCGGCGCGCTTGCTCAGCAGGTCGAACACCGTCGGGTAGGCCGGGCGCTCGACGTAGCGCCCGGCGCCGCGCTCGGCCCGCAGGTCGCCGTCGGCCCACACCAGCCGGCCCTGGCTGATGGTGTGGCTGGGGATGCCACGCACGGTCTTGCCTTCGAAGATGTTGAAGTCCACCTGCTGGTGGTGGGTCTTGGCGGAAAGGGTCCGGGTGCCGGCCGGGTCCCACAGCACCAGGTCGGCATCGGCGCCGACGCGGATCGCCCCCTTGCGCGGGTAGAGGTTGAAGATCTTGGCGGTGTTGGTGGAGGTCAGGGCGACGAACTCCTGCATCGACAGGCGCCCGCTGTTGACCCCTTCGTCCCACAGCACGGCCATGCGGTCCTCGATGCCGGCGGTGCCGTTGGGGATCTTGCTGAAGTCCTCGCGCCCGGCGGCCTTCTGCTCGGCGCAGAAGCAGCAATGGTCGGTGGCGGTGGTGTGCAGGTTGCCCGCTTGCAGGCCATGCCACAGCGCCTCCTGGTGGCCGCGCGGGCGGAAGGGCGGGCTCATCACGTAGCCGGCGGCGGTCTGCCAGTCCGGGTTGCGGTACACGCTGTCGTCCAGCAGCAGGTGCCCGGCCAGCACCTCGCCGTAGACCGGTTGGCCCTGGGCCCGGGCATAGGTGATTTCGTCCAGGGCCTCGCGGGTGGACACGTGCACCAGGTACAGCGGCGTGCCCAGGGTCTGGGCGATGCGGATCGCCCGGCTGGCGGCTTCGCCCTCGACCTGGGATGGCCGCGACAGTGGATGGGCTTCCGGCCCGGTGATGCCCTGGGCCAGCAGCTTGCGCTGCAGGTGGTCCACCAGCTCGCCGTTCTCGGCGTGCACCGTGGGCACCGCGCCCAGTTCCAGGCAGCGCTCGAAGCTGGCCACCAGGGTGTCGTCGGCGGCCATGATGGCGTTCTTGTAGGCCATGAAATGCTTGAAGCTGTTGACCCCGTGATGCCGCACCAGCTCGGCCATTTCCTCGCGCACCTGCTCGCTCCACCAGGTCACGGCCACGTGGAAGCCATAGTCGCTGGCCGATTTCTCGGCCCAGCCGCGCCACTGGTGGAAGGCTTCCAACAGCGATTGCCGGGGGTTGGGAATCACGAAGTCGATGATCGAGGTGGTGCCGCCGGCCAGGCCCGCCGCCGTCCCGCTGAAGAAGTCCTCGCTGGCCACGGTGCCCATGAAGGGCAGTTGCATGTGGGTGTGGGGATCGATGCCGCCGGGCATCAGGTACTGGCCGCTGCCGTCGAGCACTTCGCAGCCTGCGGGAATGTCCAGATGAGTGCCGATGGCTCTAATCAGGCCCTCTGCGCACAAGACATCGGCTTTATAACTTTCGTCATGGGTAATAACGGTGGCGCCACGAATCAACAGAGACATTCCGAGTTCCTCGCAGGCATGACCGGCTGCTTGCCGGTTCTAACTTTTTTATTGAACGCACTGACAACTAAATAATCCTGTCAGCGGTGTCAGGATTAAACGCTAGTCTTACTTCAAGGAAACATCAAGAATATTTTTTATAAGCTTAAATTTAAAATAACTTATTGAAATTTAACGATAAAAAATAAAAATCCCTGAAATTGTGCAGGCGTTCACCATTTTGACGCACTTGACAGGATCGAAAAATAGTCGAGATTTTCCATGTCCTATCAGCGGCTTGAAGAGGTACGAGAACGAATCGGATATCGTTGTTGAAAGTGCGGTGCACCTATTTGGGTCTTGATCTAAGTGGCAACTTGCCAGCTACCTTGCCTGAGTGGCCTGGCAACTAACCGAAGACCTGAAAGTTATTTGAACAAAGCTGAGTTACATCAGTTGCTTACATGGATTCCATCAACGGGTCAGTCACGAACCTGGGCTTACCGGCACACTTATTGAGTGCCGCCACGGATCGTCACGCCGGAGGGTGGAAGTGTCAGTTCTCCGGCCATCGTCCGGCGCCCGATCCAGGGGTCGCTGGCCGATGAGCACAATAACCAGAACAACAGTGGAGCGGCCATGCAACAGATCAGATCCCAGGTGACCGAGCGCGCCGGCTTGTACGAGCTGGACGCCGGCAGCGACGTACTCGACAGCCCCCGTTACAACCACGACATCGCCCCGACCAAGGTCCAGGACCGCACCTGGAACAAGTGGCACATCACCGCGCTGTGGATCGGCATGTCGATCTGCGTGCCGACCTACACCCTGGGCGGGGTGCTCACCGCCTACTTCGGCCTGAGCGTCGGCGAGGCGCTGCTGGCGATCCTCTTGGCCAACATCGTGGTGTTGCTGCCGCTGACCCTCAATGCCTTCGCCGGCACCCAGTACGGCATTCCGTTCCCGGTGCTGCTGCGCTCGTCGTTCGGCATCATCGGCTCCAACGTGCCGTGCCTGATTCGCGCCCTGGTGGCCTGCGGCTGGTTCGGCATCCAGACCCTGTTCGGCGGCCTGGCCATCCACCTGTTCCTCGGCTCGATCTTTGCGGATTGGAAGGCCCTGGGCGGCACTGGCGAGGTGATCGGCTTCATGCTGTTCTGGACCCTCAACCTGTGGGTGGTGCTGCGCGGCGCGGAATCGATCAAGTGGCTGGAGACCTTGTCGGCGCCGCTGTTGGTGGCCGTGGGCCTCGGGCTGCTGGTGTGGGCCTTGCCCAGCGTGTCGCTCGGTGAGTTGCTGGCGATCCCGCCCAAGCGTCCCGAAGGCGCCAGCGTCACCGGCTACTTCATGGCCGGGCTGACGGCCATGGTCGGTTTCTGGGCCACCTTGTCGCTGAACATCCCGGACTTCAGCCGCTACGCCAAGAGCCAGAAGGACCAGGTGCTGGGGCAGATCTTCGGCCTGCCGCTGACCATGTTCCTGTTCGCCGCCCTGGGCGTGGTGATGACCGCGGCCTCGGCCAAGCTGGTGGGGGTCACGGTCTCCGACCCGGTAAGCCTGATCGGGCATATCCAGAGCCCGGGCTGGGTGGCCGTGGCCATGGCGCTGATCATCATCGCCACGCTGTCGACCAACACCGCGGCCAACATCGTTTCGCCCACCAACGACTTCCAGAACATCGCCCCCAAGCTGATCGGCCGCACCACGGCGGTGATCCTCACCGGCCTGGTGGGGCTGGCGCTGATGGGCCACGAACTGCTCAAGAAGCTCGGCCTGCTGGTGTCCGACGTGAGCCTGGAAACCGTGTACTCCAACTGGCTGCTGGGCTACTCCAGCCTCCTGGGGCCGATCGCCGGGATCATGGTGGTGGACTACTTCGTCATCCGCCGGCAACGCCTGGACTTGGCCGGGTTGTACCGCGATGACGTGTACCCGGCGTGGAACTGGCACGGCTTCATCGCCTTCGCCATCCCGGTGGCGCTGACCCTGATGTCGCTGGGCAGCAGTGCCTTCAACTGGTTCTACAGCTACGGCTGGTTCACCGGTTCGGCCCTGGGCGGGCTCATCTACTACGGCCTGTGCAACCTGCGCAGCCCGCAGGGCGTGAGCGCCAAGACGCCGGTGTGATGCATTGAGAGCATCGCGGGCAAGTCGCATCGCCGCGCGCTCGCTCCTACAGATTGCACATACCTGTAGGAGCGAGGCTTGCCCGCGATGGGATCTATCTACCACCGGCGCATTTCCGACGAGCCCAACCTCGTCCACCACAACCCGAAAAGCCTGAGGAGATCACCATGAACGCTGCCGTCGACGTTCTGCAATCCAGCCATCAGCACATCAACCGCGACCGCCTGTGGCAGTCGCTCATGGAGCTCGCCCGGCTCGGCGCCACGGTCAAGGGCGGGGTCTGCCGCCTGGCCCTGACCGACCTCGACCGCCAGGCCCGCGACCTGTTCGTCACCTGGTGCGAGGAGGCCGGGTGCACGGTCAGCGTGGACGGCATCGGCAACATCTTCGCCCGCCGTCCCGGGCGCAATCCGCAGTTGCCACCGGTGATGACCGGCAGCCATATCGACACCCAGCCCACCGGGGGCAAGTTCGATGGTTGCTTTGGCGTGCTGGCCGGGCTGGAGGTGTTGCGCACCCTCAACGACCTCAAGCTGGAAACCGAAGCGCCCCTGGAAGTGGTGGTGTGGACCAACGAGGAAGGCTCGCGCTTCCCGCCGTGCATGATGGGCTCCGGGGTGTTCGCCGAGAAGTTCACCCTGCAGGACACCCTGGCCAGGACCGATGCCGAGGGCATCAGCGTCGGCGCGGCGCTGGACGCCATCGGTTATGCCGGCAGCCGGCCGGTGAGCGGGCATCCGGTGGGGGCCTATTTCGAGGCGCACATCGAGCAGGGGCCGATTCTCGAAGACGAGCGCAAGACCATCGGCGTGGTGCTCGGCGCCCTCGGGCAGAAGTGGTTCGACCTCAAGCTGCGCGGGGTCGAGGCCCATGCCGGCCCGACCCCGATGCACCTGCGCAAGGACGCCCTGGTCGGTGCCGCGCAGGTGGTGGCGGCGGTCAACCGCGCGGCCCTCGGCCATCAGCCTCACGCCTGCGGCACCGTCGGTTGCCTGCAGGCCTACCCGGGCTCGCGCAACGTGATTCCCGGCGAGGTGCGCATGACCCTGGACTTCCGGCACTTGGAGCCCGCGCGCCTGGACTCGATGATCGCCGAGGTGCGCCAGGTGATCGAGCACACGTGCGAGGAACATGGCCTGAGTTTCGAGCTGACCCCGACGGCGGACTTCCCGCCGCTGTACTTCCACAAGGAGTGCGTCGAGGCCGTGCGCGACGCCGCCGAGGGCCTGGGCCTGTCGCATATGGACATCGTCAGTGGCGCCGGGCACGACGCGATCTTCGTCGCCGAACTGGGCCCGGCGGGGATGATCTTCGTGCCCTGCGAAGGCGGCATCAGCCACAACGAAATCGAGAACGCCGACCCCGACGACCTGGCCGCCGGCTGCGCGGTGCTGCTACGCGCCATGCTCGCCGCCTCCCAGGCCGTCAGTCTGAAATCCTGACTGCCGATTCCCGGCCTGCGAGGACTGCGTCCTCGTGCGCAGCTTCGCAGGCTCAGCAGCGGCTACAGGTTTGCATGGGTGACGAACGTTTGGCTGACACTAAGCTAATTCCTAAAAATTATTTATTTTAGATTTATTAGATCGATTAGCTTTTAGTGACTTTCCTCTCCCAGAAGGTCCGCCCCCATGCGCCAGCCCCATGTTTCGCCTCGTCGCTTGTCGCTCTCCGTCCTTGCCGTGCTGGCGCTGGGCATGGCCTGCAACGCCCTGGCCGACACCAGCCTGCGCATCGGCTACCAGAAATCCTCGACCCTGCTGGCGGTGCTCAAGGCCCAGGGCACCCTGGAAAAACAACTGGCGGGGCAGGGGGTGAACATTACCTGGCATGAGTTCACCAGCGGCCTGCCCCTGGCCGAATCGCTGAACGTGGGCAATGTCGATATCAGCGCCGATGTCGCCGACACCGTGCCGGTGTTCGCCCAGGCCGCCGGCGCCCGGTTGACCTACTTCGCCACCGAGACCCCATCGCCCGCGGCCCAGTCCATCGTCATCGGCAAGGATTCGCCGCTCAAGTCCCTGGCCGATCTCAAGGGCAAGCGCATCGCCGTGACCAAGGCCGCCGGCAGCCATTACCTGCTGATCGCCGCATTGCGCGAGGCGGGCTTGAGCTTCGCCGATATCCAGCCGGTGTACCTGACCCCCGCCGATGGCCGCGCCGCCCTGGAAACCGCCAAGGTCGATGCCTGGGTCACCTGGGAACCCTTCGTCGCCAGCGCCGAGCGCCAGCAAGGCGCACGGGTGCTGCACGACGGCCAGGGGCTGGCCAGCTACCGCCGCTACTACCTGGCGTCCAGTGACTATGCCAAGGCCCATCCCGAAGTCCTGCGGCAGGTGTTCAGCGAGTTGCAGAAGACCGGCACCTGGGTCAAGGCGCACCCGCAACAGGCGGCGCAGTTGCTCGGGCCGCTGTGGGGCAACCTCGACGTGCCCACGGTGGAGCTGGCCAACAGCCGCCGCACCTATCAGGTGGAAGCGGTCAAGCCCGACGCCCTGGGCGAGCAGCAGAAGATCGCCGATGCCTTCTACCAGGAAAAGCTCCTGCCCAAGCCGGTGGATGCCCGGGCGGTGCAATTGTGGAGTCCCACATCCTTGTAGTGGGGCGTTAGGCCGCTTTCGCCGACAGGCCGGCGCCTACAGCCAAGCAGGTCCCTCCCTTTTTCTTTGTCACCGCCGGCCACGCCATCCCGCGCCCGGCGCCAGGAGTTCCCGTGTCTGCCGTTCAACCCCAAGAGGCTTTTGCCGTTCCAGCCTCGTCCACCCTCCTTGCGGACAACGCCGAAGTGGTGCTGGAGCTGCGCAACCTGACCAAGACCTACGCCAGCCGCCGCGACCGAAGCAGCGCGCCGGCGGTGCAGCAGGTCAGCCTCAGCGTGCGGCGTGGCGAGCTGCTGTGCCTGATGGGCACCTCCGGCAGCGGCAAGTCGACGCTGTTGCGCCATATCAATCGCCTGATCGAACCCGGCAGCGGCGAGGTGCTGATCGACGGCACCGCCATCGGCCAACTGGTGCCCCGGGACCTGCGCACCCTGCGCTCGCGGCGCATCGGCATGGTGTTCCAGCACTTTGGCCTGCTGCCCCATCGCAACGTGCGCGACAACGTCGCCTTGCCCCTGGAACTGCGCGGCGAACCCGAGGCGCTGCGCCAGGCCGCGGCCGATGTGCAACTGCACGCCATGGGCCTGGCGGGCTGGGGCGAGCATTACCCCCATGAACTGTCCGGCGGCATGCAGCAGCGGGTCGGCCTGGCCCGGGCGCTGGTCAGCGAACCGGACATCCTGCTGATGGACGAGCCCTTCAGCGCGCTGGACCCGACCATCCGCCGCGAGTTGCAGGGGCACTTCCTGGGCCTGGTGCGCGAGCGTGGCATCACCACCTTGCTGGTGACCCACGACCCCGCCGAGGCCCTGCGCCTGGCCGACCGCATCGCGGTGCTGCGCCAGGGCCGGCTGATCCAGTTGGGCACGCCCGATGAGTTGCTCGAACACCCGGCGGATGCCGAGGTGGCGGACTTCTTCCAGGAGCATGGCGCGCGCAGCGATACCGTGGCGGCAACGCCGCTGGCGGCGCGGCAAGCCACGCTCGCGCCGGCGCCGGTGCGTCCGGGCTTTGCCTTCTGGCAGGCGTTGCTGCTGGGGCCGGCGGCCCTGGCCGCCAGCGGGCATGGCGCCTTGTATTGGCTGGGCTTCGCCCTGGAACTGGCGGCGGCCAGCGCCCTGGGCCAGTGGCTGGCAACCGCCGGCCTGGGCTGGGCCGGGCTGGCGCTGCTCGGCCTGCTGCTCAGCCGCCTGCTCAGCGTGACCCTGGCCCGCCGTCCGAGCCGCCAGGGGCGCTCCGACTGGCGCCTGCCGTGGCTGGTGTTGCTGCTGTGCCAGGGCCTGGTGCTGTGGCGCGTGCTGGCGGTCGACGCCAGCGGGCCCTGGCTGCAATTTCCCGCCGATCGCCAGGCCCTGCTGAGTACCGCGGCGGCCATCGACCAGTTGATCGGCTGGTCCCAGGTCACCTTCGAAAGCACCTTCGTCGGCGTGATAGTCGCCGTGCGCACGGTGATCGAAAGCACCGAAAGCCTGCTCGGCTGGCTGCCCTGGCCGGTGCCGGCGCTGGCCCTGGTGCTGCTGGCCTGGCGCTCGGCCGGCGCGGCCCTGGCCCTGACCAGCGCGGCGGCCTTGCTCTATATCGGCCTGTTCGGTTTCTGGGAGCGCACCATCGCCACCCTGGCCCTGGTGGGTTCCTCGGTGCTGCTGTCGCTGCTGATCGGCGTTCCCGCCGGCATCCTCCTGGCCAAGCGCGCCCTGGCCCGGCGCCTGATCACGCCGTTGCTGGACGTGATGCAGACCCTGCCGACCTTCGTGTACCTGATTCCGGCGGTGGCGTTCTTCTCGGTGGGCAAGACCCCGGCGGTGATCGCCACGGTGATCTTCGCCCTGGCGCCGATGATTCGTCTCACCGCCCTGGGCATCCAGGAAGTGCCCCGGACCGCCGTCGAAGCGGCCCTGGCCCATGGCGCCACGCCGTGGCAGATCCTGACCAAGGTCGAGCTGCCCCTGGCCGCCGGCTCGCTGCTGCTGGGGATCAACCAGACCCTGGTGATGAGCCTGTCGATGGTGGTGGTCGCGGCGCTGATCGGCGCCGGCGGCCTGGGCTACGACGTGATGACCGCGCTGCGCAACATCAAGGGCGGCGAGGGCATGTTGGCCGGCGCGGCCATCGTGTTCTGCGCGCTGATTCCCGACCGCATCATTCAAGCGACCCTGCGCCAGCGGGATCGCGCCTTCCAGCACAAGTGAGGTGTTCCTTGAGTCATTCCCTTTTCCGTACCCTCGGCGCCGCCACCCTGGCACTGGGGCTTGCCCTGCCAGCCCTGGCCAAGGACAAGATCGTCATCGGCGAGCAGAACTGGACCGGCGCCATCGCCATCCAGAACATCCTCGGCGAGGTGATCAAGACCCGCCTCGACGGCGATGTGTCGTACCTGGCCGGCGACGTACCGGTGCTGTTCGCCGCCGCGGCCAAGGGCGACGGCTCGGTGGACGTGCTGACCGATATCTGGCTGCCCAATCAGTCCGCCGCCTGGGCCAAGTACGTCAGCGGCGGCAGCCGTTCCCTGGTGCCGAACAAGCAGCCGTACCTCGGGGTGCAGGGCTTCTATATCCCCGGTTACCTGCAAGACAAGTACGGGGTGAAGTCGGTCTACGACCTGCAGAAACCCGAGGTGGCGAAACTCTTCGAGCCCCTGGGCGGCGGCAAGGCGCAGTTGCTGGTGGGCCCGGCGGGCTGGGAGTCGACCTATATCGGCCAGGTCAAGGCCAAGGATTTCGGTTTCGCCGATAAATTCGAATCGGTGTCCACCGAAGCCGCGGTGACCTACGCCAAGCTCGCCAGCGCCTACAAGGCCCAGCGCGGCGTGGTGTTCTACGCCTACACCCCGGACTGGATCTTCTCCGCCTTCGACCTTCGGCGCCTGGAAGAACCGGCGTTCGACGGCTACGCCCAGGACAACAAGAAGGGCGACCCGCTGTACAAGGCCGACGGCTGCTGGAAATTCATCAGCCCGACGGTGAGCGCCGACTGGCTGGCCCAGAGCAAGATCACCTGTGCCTACCCCGATGCCCGGGTGTATGTGCTGGCGTCCACCGCCCTGCAAAAACGCGCGCCACGGATCGCGGCGTTCCTGGAGAACTTCAGCATTGACCCGCAGGCGCTCAACGACCTGATTCTGAAGATCGAGAAAGAGCAGCAACCGCCGGCGCAGGCGGCCAAGGCCTGGGTGGCGGCGCACCCGCAGGTCGTCGACGGCTGGCTGGGCGCCAGCGGCGAGAAGGTGGGGGTGGCGCAATGAGCGGAGCGCCGCTGAATAGCCTGGAACAGGCGACCTTCGGTGCCGGCTGCTTCTGGGGCGCGGAAGCGGCGTTCCGCGCACTGCCGGGAGTGCTGGATACCCGGGTGGGTTATGCCGTGGAGGCGGGCGACGAGGCGGTGCAGATCGAGGTGGTGCAGGTGGACTTCGACCCGCGACTGCTGGCTTACAGCCGCCTGATCGAACACTTCTGGGGCCTGCATGATCCGACCTCGGTGGATCGCCAAGGCGAGCATGGCGGAGTGAAGTACCGCTCGGCGATCTTCTATGCCAATACCGTGCAGGCGGAACAGGCGCAGTTGGCCAAGTTGGCCCTGCACGAGTCGGGGCGTTTGGGTAAGCCTGTGGCCACGGTGATCGTGCCCCTGGGCCGCTTCGACCTGGCGGATGAAGCGCACCAGCGGTATCTGGAGAAGAATGGGTTGAGCAGTTGCCATATCTGAGTGGGTGGGACGCCTCTGTAGGAGCGAGCGGGCGGCGATCCGACTTGCCCGCGATGGTGTCGGCTCTGGCGCTGCATTTTTTGGATGGGGTACATATCCGTTGCTGCGGTCACGGCTGCTTATGGTTTCGCCCTTACGGCGAGTCCCTTTTTTTCAAACGCCAAAAAAAGGAAAAAAAAACGCTTGCCCCTCCATTCGGTGCCTCGCCTAGGCTCGGTATACCCTCACTCCGGTCTGGCTCCGGGGGCCGCCGCAAGGGGCCATCCCTGGCCCCGTGCGGCTAACTCGGCATCCCTGCCGAGTTGCCCCCTGCGCAAGACCTGCGTTCGGCCTCTGGGAACGGGGCGGGTGGATCAAGATCACAAGCCAAAGCCAAGGCCAAGGCCAAGGCCAAGGCAAAGGCAAAGGCAAAGGCAAAGGCCAAGGCCAAGGCCAAGGCCAAGGCAAAGGCCAAGGCCAAGGCCAAGGCCAAGGCAAAGGCAAAGGCAAAGGCTAAGGCTAAGGCAAAGGCAAAGGCTAAGGCAAAGGCAAAGGCAAGGTACAGCTGGCTGCTTTTGCCCCTCAGGTAGATGTTTTTGTGTTGTTTTTGGGACGGGCCGGTAGCTCAAGAGCAAGGTCGAAGCCCAGGCACAACCTTTCGCCATATGATGACTCTTCCGTCTGACACACTTTGTGTAGATACCGTCTTGCCCGTTACCAGGCAAGCGCCAATTTCGGGTCATAAGGATGGCCCGATTTCAGCACGCCAAACACGATATGCAGCATCTTGCGCATCACCGCACAGACGATCTGCTCGCCCGCTTTACCCTTGGCGCGCAGCCGCTCTTTCATCGCCATGCGGGCCTCAGGCCCCACCCTCCCACCCACCTCCCAACGCCACCACCAACCCCACGCTCGCCTGCAACTGCCTTGTCTGCAGGGCTTGCAGGCTGCGTTGGGCTTGCAACGCGGCGGTTTGCGCGGTGACCACATCCAGGTAGCTCACGGCACCGGCCTGGTAGCTGTTCATCGCCAGGGACTGGGTGTGCAGCGCCGCATTCACCGCCGCTTGCCGATCCAGCGCTTGTTGTTGCAGGTCACGCAGTTGCCCCAGGTTGTCTTCCACCTCGCGCACCGCTCGCAGCACTTGCCCACGGTAATGCGCGGCGGCCTCCTCGAATTCGGCATGGGCCTGGCGCTCGTTGGCACTGAGCCTGCCACCGTCGAAAAGCGGCAGGGTCATCAGCGGCCCCAGGGCCCAGTAGCGATTGCCCGCCGCCAGTAGGTTGCCGCTGCCTTGGGTCTGGCCGCCGAGCAGGCCGGTGAGGCTGAAGTCCGGGTACCAGGCCGCTCGTGCCACGCCGATGCCGGCATTGGCGGCGAATACCCGGCGTTCGGCGGCGGCGATGTCCGGCCGGCGTTGCAGTAGGCTGCTGGGCAGTTGCCGGGGGACTTCCGGCAGGCCCAGCGCCTGGGTGGTGGGCGCCAGGCGGAACTGGCTGGCCGGTTCGCCCACCAGCTCGCCGATGGCGTGTTCCGTGAGGTTGCGCTGGGCCCGGACTTCGTCCAGGTCGGCCTCGGCATTGGCCAGCTGGCTCTGGGCCCGGGTCAGGTCCAGCTCCGAGGCGATCTGCCCCTGGTAGCGGTCACGGGTCAGTTGCAGGGCCTGGCCGTAGTCCTCCAGGGAGCGGCTGAGAATCCGGCTTTGCGCGTCCAGGCCGACCAGTTGCACATAGAGCAGGGCCAGCTGGCGTTGCAGGCTCAGGCGCGCCGCCGCCAGGTCATCACCGGACGCCTGGGCCTGGGCATCGCCCGCCAGCGCCTGGTTGCGCAGCCGGCCCCAGAGATCGAGGTCGAAGTCCAATGTAAAGCCGGCGCTGTTGCTGTTGTACACCGAGGGCTGGCTGCCGCCGCGCAGCGGTCGGCTGTCCGACTGGCGCTGGCGCAAGGGCTGGGCGCTGGCGCTGATCTGCGGGAACAGCCCGGCATGCAGCTGGCTGGCGTAGGCCTGGGCGCCGTCATAGTGGGCCAGGGCCGCGGCGAGGTCCGGGTTGGCCTGGAGCAGGCGCTGTTGCAGGTCGTCGAGCCGTGGGTCGTGGTAGAGCCGCCACCAGTGTGCGTCGAGGACCTGGGGCGTGGCCGGGTGCCAGGGCCCGGCGGCGCTCTGTTCGCGAAACTGCGCTGGCAACGCCACCTCCGGCGCCTGGTAATGCGGCGCCAGGGAGCAGCCGTGCAGCGTCAGCAGCACCAGCGCGGCGAGGGGTTTAAGCCTTGGGCCCATGGGCACCTCCGGCGTCGGCCAGTTGCACCCGGTCGCCTTCGCGCAGGGCATCGGGCGGGTTGTCGATGACCTGATCCGTGGCTTGCAGGCCCTGGTCGATCACCAGGCGGTCGCCCAGGTCGAGGCCGATATGAATACTGCGCAGGTGCACGTGTTTTGCGCTGTCGATGAGCGCCACCTGGGTGCCCTGGGCGCGGAAGATCAGGGCGCTGGCGGGGATGCTCAGGCCATGGGTGTCGGCCGCCAGCGCCAGGCTCGCTTCGGCGTAGTCGCCAGGATGCAGGGCGCCGTCGGGGTTGGCGGCGACGAACTGCGCCAGCAGCGTGCCGGAGCGCGGATCGACGGCGCAGGAGTCGCCCACCAACTGGGCGCTGAACTGCTGGCCGGGGTGCTCGGGCACCGTCAGCCGGGCCGTGAGGCCGGGGCGGATCACGCTGGCGTAGTTTTGCGCAATGGGCACGTACAGCCGCAGCTTGTGGGTATCGGACAGGTCGAACAGTTGCGGATCGCTGTCGCTGTCGGCCTTGACCAGCTGGCCGATGTCGGTATGGCGGGCCGTGACCACGCCGGCGAACGGTGCGCGGATGGTCTTGTAGTCCTCCAGGGCCGAGAGCCGCGCGTAGTCGGCGGCGGCCGCTGCGGCACTGGCCTGGGCGGCGGTGGCGTTGGCGCGTTTTTCGTCGGCTTCCTGGCGCGATACCGAGTGGCTGGCCACCAGGTTCTGCCAGCGTGCGGCGGTGGTCTGCGCCAGCCGCGCGGTGGCTTGCTGCTGGAGCATCCGTGCCCGGGCCTGGGCCACTTGCTGGTCCAGGTCGGGGCTGTCGATGTGGGCCAGCACCTGGCCGGCGGCGACCTGGGTGCCGATGTCGGCGCTCCAGTCCTTGAGGTAGCCGCTGACCCGGGCGTGGATCGGCGCCTTGCTCCAGGCTTCCAGGTGGGCCGGCAGGCGCAGGCTGTCGCCCTGGGCGTTGGGTTGTGGTTGCACCGCCAGCACTTGGGGCACGGCGGCGGTTTCGGTCCAGGCGGCGACGGCCCGCTCATGCCGGGTGCGCGCGGCCAGGCCGCTCGCCACCAGCAGGGCGGCCAGGCTCAAGCCGCCGATGCCCAGCAGCATCAGGCGTTTGCGCGAAGGGGTGTGGTCAGGCGACATGGGTGGTTTCTCCAGCGACAGCGGGGTGGGAACGGCGACCGTGGACCAGGCTGAAGACCACGGGGACGAAGATCAGGGTGGCGACGGTGGCCAGCAGCAGGCCGCCGATCACCGCCCGGCCCAGGGGCGCGTTCTGCTCCTCGGACAGGGCCAGGGGCAGCATGCCGATGATCATCGCCAGGGCGGTCATGCACACCGGGCGAAAGCGCGTGTAGCCGGCTTCCAGGGCGGCCAGCAGGGCATCGCCGTGTTCCGCCAGGCGCTCGCGGCAGAAGCTCACCACCAGGATCGAGTTGGCGGTGGCCACGCCCATGCACAGGATGGCCCCGGTCAGCGCCGGCACCGACAGCGAGGTGCCGCTGAGGAACAGCATCCACACGATGCCGGCCAGGGCCGCCGGTAGCGCGCTGATGATCACCAGCGGGTCGAGCCAGGATTGGAAGTTGACCACGATCAGCAGGTAGATCAGCACCACAGCACCCAGCAGCCCCAGGCTCAGGCCGCTGAAGGCCTGGTGCAGGGCGTCGATCTGCCCGTGCAGGCTGACCGTGGCGCCCTTGGGCCGCAGGGCCGCGGCGTCGTCCAGCGCCTGTTGCATGTCGTGGGCCACCGCGCCCAGGTCGCGGCCCTGGACGTTGGCGTACAGGTCCAGGGTCGGCTGGATGTTGTAGTGGCTCACCACCGCCGGGCTGTCAACGCGGGAGATATTCGCCAGGCCACCGAGGATCTGCGCCTGGCCGTTGCTGCCGGTGACCGGCAAGGCCTCCAGGGCTGGCAGGCTGTCCAGGCGGTACTGCGGGGTGGCGGCGACGATGGAGTAGGACACGCCGTTCTTCGGGTTGAGCCAGAAGGTCGGCGCCACCTGTGAACTGCCGGCCAGGGAGGCGACCATGCTGTTGGTCACGTCGCGCTCGGTGATCCCCAGGCCATTGGCCCGCAGGCGATCGACCTTGACCGCCAGGGACGGATAGCCGGTGGGCTGCTGCAGGCGCAAGTCGGCGATGCCCGGCACATGGCGCAGGCGCCGTTGCAGCTCCAGGGCGTAGGCGCGGTTGGCTGCATCGTCAGGCCCGGAGACCTTCACGTCCAACGGGGCCGGTGCGCCGAAATTGAGGATCTGGCTGCTGATGTCCGCCGGCAGGAAGGCGAACTGGCTACCGGGGAAACTCTCCGGTAAGGCCTCGCGCAAGCGCTTCACGTAATCGGCGGTGGGGGCGTGGCCGGGCTTGAGGGTGACCTGGATATCGCCATCCTGGGGGCCGATGGTGCCGCTGTTGCTGTAGGCCATGTCGATGCCGCTCAGGGGGATGCCGATGTTGTCGATCACGCTGTCCAGCTCCTCGGGCGGGATCACCTCGCGGATCCGCGCTTCGATGCGGTCGAAGGCCGCCGCGCTTTCCTCGATCCGCGTGCCCAGGGGCAGGCGCACATGCAAGGCCAGGGCCCCGGCATCGGTGGCGGGGAAGAAGTCCTGGCCCAGGCTCGGCAGCAGGGCGAAGGAGGCCAGCACACAGGCGAGGAAACCCAGGAGGAACGGCCGACGCCTGGCCAAGGCCAGTCGCAGCAGGCCGTGGTAGGTGTCGCGCACATTGGAAAAGCGCCGCTCGAAGCCTTGCTGGAACCCCAGCAGCGCGCGTACCAGGGCATGCCGGGGCGGGGCGTGCTGCTCGCCTTCGTGGTGGTTGATGAAGGCATCTTCCGGGTGATGGCCTGGGCCGGCTTCCGGCACGTGGGGCTTGAGCAGGTACAGGGCCAGGGTCGGCACCAGGGTCCGCGACAGCAGGAAGGAGCTGGCCATGGCGAAGATCACCGCCAGGGCCATGGGCCGGAACAGGTAGCCGGCGATGCCCTGCAGCAGGAACATCGGCACGAAGACGATGCAGATGCACAGCAGCGAGACGAACGCCGGGCCGACGATCTGTTTGGCGCCGTCGAGGATCGCGTCCTTCACCGTCTTGCCCTGTTCCAGGTGCCAGTTGATGTTCTCGATGGTCACCGTGGCGTCGTCCACCAGGATCCCCACCGCCAGGGCCAGGCCGCCCAGGGTCATCACGTTGAGGGTCTGGCCGCTGGCGGCCAGCAGGGCGATGGCGGCGAGCACCGCCAGGGGAATCGAGGCGGCGATGATCAGCGTCGAGCGCCAACTGCCGAGGAACAGCAGGATCATCGCGCTGGTCAGCAGCGCGGCGATGATGCCTTCCTGGGCCACGCTGCCCACCGACTGCTTGACGAACACCGAGGCATCGCCCAAGAGCGAAGTCTTCAGCGCGGGCGGCAGGGTTTCGTCGATGCGCGGCAGCATCTGGCGGATGCCATCGACGATCGACAGGGTGGAGATATTGCCGTTCTTCAGCGCCGGCATCAGCACCGCGCGGTGGCCGTCGACCCGCACGATATTGGTCTGCGGCGGCGAGCCGTCACGCACGTGGGCCACCTGGCCGATGGTGATCAAGGCGCCGTCGACGGTTTTGATCGGCAGGTCGTTGAGCTCGTCGATGGCAGTGGGGCTGTTGTTCAGCAGCACCGTGTATTCATTGCCACCGAGCTTGGCGGTGCCCACCGGGATGATCTGGTTCTGCGCCGCCAGGGCGTTGCCCACGTCCTGGGCGGACAGGCCCTTGGCCGCCAGCGCCTGGGGATCGAGGTCGAGGGTGATTTGCCGCTGCTTGCCGCCCATGGGCGTGGGCATCGCCAGACCCGGCAGGGCGCTCAGGGGCAGGCGGATATTGTTCTGCACCAGGTCGCGAATCTTCGCTTCGGACAGGGTCGGGCTGGAAAACGCCATCTGCAAAATCGGCACCGTCGAGGCGCTGTAGTTGAGGATCAGCGGCGGAGTGATGCCCGGCGGCATCTGCTTGAGCACCGTCTGCGACACCGCGGTGACCTGGGCGTTGGCGGTGCGGATGTCCACCCCCGGCTGGAAGAAGATCTTGACGATGCCCATGCCCGGCAGCGACTGCGACTCGATGTGTTCGATGTCGTTGACCGTGGTGCTCAGCGAGCGCTCGTAGGTGTAGATCACCCGGCCGGCCATGGCGTCCGGCGACAAGCCGTTGTACTGCCAGACCACCGCCACCACCGGGATGCCGATATCCGGGAATACGTCGGTGGGCGTACGCAGGGCCGCCAGCGGCCCGATGATGCAGATGAAGATCGCCAGCACGATAAACGTGTAGGGCTTGAGCAGAGCGGTCTTGACCAGCCCGAGCATGGGTGGACCTCCGAGACGGAAACGAGGCTCGGCAGTCTCCGGCGACCCACCTAACACGCGGCTTTCAGCCAGGTGAAGGAAGTTTTAGGTTGGGCCTTAACTTCCTTTCATGGGGATTCATTTGTCCTCGTTGCCGGGCCTCGACAAGCTGGATGGCAATCCGGCGCGGCTGGCGTTTGCGGTCGCACCCCGTGTTCCTTCTCACTGCCGAGGTACCTGCCATGAATGCCAAACCGCTGCTGCTGATTCCCGCCCTGAGCCTGGTGCTGGCGCTTTCCGCCTGCGCCGGCCCGATGCCCAAGGCCGACCCCAACGACGCCTGGATCAGCCTCGAGGAAGAAGCCCCCAGCGACCTGATGGCCGAACGCGTGGACGGCAAGAACGTCGACGACGGCCGCTACTTCCAGGTCCGCCCCGGCGCCCACCGCCTGGACGTGACCCTGTTCGAAGACAGCACCGGCGACTCCAACCAGCAAGACTGCAATGGGCATGTCAGCTACAGCGGCTTCAAGGCCGGCGAGCACTACAAACTGGTGGAATCGACCCTGGGCACCGAAGTGCGGGCGCGGCTGTATGACGGGCAGGGCAAGCAAGTGGCCAGTACGAGTGGGTTCAGGTGTATGCCGGGGTGACGGCGCCTCTGGCACTGCGCAAACCAGGACATTTCGCTCAATAGAAAGAGAAGCGGCTGACTGCACGTTCAGGGAGGGAGGTCCAATGATGAGGACCTGAATCCTTCAAGCGGAGCCCTGTTTATGACTCAACCCGCCGGAGCCAAGCCGACTTCCACCGATGCGGCCTTCAGCGAAGTGGCGCAAATGATCGCCGCCGCGCGCCAACGCGCGGTGCGGGCGGTGAATACCGAGCTGCTGGAGTTGTATTGGCAGGTCGGTGCCTATATCAGTCGCAAGATCGAGACGGCGGAGTGGGGCGATGGGGTGGTGCCGCAACTGGCGGATTATCTGGCGCGGCAGCAGCCGGGGCTGCGAGGGTTTACCCGGCGCAACCTGTTCCGCATGCGTCAGTTCTATGAGGCTTATCGAGACGAGGAGAAAGTGTCAGCACTGCTGACACAATTATCCTGGACCCAAAACCTGATCATTCTTGCGCAAGGAAAACGCCCAGAAGAGCGCGAGTTTTATCTGCGCATGACAATCCAGGAACGGTGGTCAACCCGGGAACTGGAGCGCCAGATCAAATCAGCCCTCTTTGAACGCTCGCTGACCCGCCCGGCAAAAGTCTCGACAGCGTTGAGACAATTTCATCCCGAGGCGCTACAGGTGTTCAAGGATGCCTATGTGGTGGAGTTTCTCGACCTGGCCCAGGGGCATAACGAAGCCGACTTGCATCAAGGGCTGGTGCGGCAACTCAAAGACTTTCTGATCGAAATGGGGCGTGACTTCTGCTTTGTCGCCTCGCGCTATCCCCTGCAAGTCGGCGGGCGCGATTTCGTGCTGGATTTGCTGCTGTTCCACCGCGGACTGAATTGCCTGGTGGCCATTGAGCTCAAGGTCGGGCGTTTCGAACCTGAATACCTTGGCAAGCTGGATTTCTACCTCGAGGCCCTGGACCGCCAGGTGCGCAAACCCCATGAAAACCCGGCCCTGGGCGTGTTGCTCTGCGCCAGCAAGGACGATGAGGTGGTCGAGTACGCCCTCAACCGCTCACTCTCACCGGCCTTGATCGCCGAGTACCAGACCCAACTGCCGGACAAGAAGCTGCTGCAGGCCAAGCTGCATGAGTTTTATGCGCTGAATCCTCAGGTGGATTGAATCGCGTTATCGGCGCCCGAATTATTTTTCCGCCACCCCGTCACAACCCCCCCGGCTGGCCCGTCATGTCGATGTATCCCTCAATTAACGGAGCCACCCCATGTCATCCAGCCACCCCACCCAAGCCGTCAACCTGCTGCAAACCATCCCCGAGATCTTCGACAGCCTGGGCCAGATCCACGGCCTGATCGACGCCCATGGCCTGGATCGCAAGCTGCATCACCTGGTGGTGCTGCGCGCCTCGCAGATCAACCAGTGCGGCTTCTGCGTGAAGATGCACACCCGCGAAGCCCGGGAAGACGGCGAAAGCAACGAGCGCCTGGACCGCCTGGTGGTCTGGCGCCGCGTCAGCGACTTCAGCGCCGCCGAACGCGCCGCCCTGGCCTGGACCGAAGCCCTCACCGTGCTGCACGAAGGCACCGACTTCGGCCCGCTGCGCGCGGCCCTGCGCGAACATTTCAGCGACGCGCAGATCGCCGCCTTGACGGCCGATATCGGCATGATCAACCTGTGGAATCGCATGCAGGTGTCGAGGCACTGAGGATGGATCGAATCGATGACGCGACGGTGTTCGCAAGCCGTCGCAGCTTCCTGCTGGGCCTGGCCTACCGCCTCCTCGGCTCCCACGCCGAAGCCGAAGACGTGGTGCAAGACCTGTTCATCAAATGGCTGGAGGCCGACCAGGCCTCCATCGCCAACCCCGCCGCCTGGCTGACCACCGCCTGCACCCGCCACTGCATCGACCTGCTGCGCTCCGCCCGCCGCGCCCGGGTCGACTACATCGGCACCTGGCTGCCGGAACCGATCCACACCCTGCACCACGAATCCCCCGAACAAAGCCATGAACTGGCCTCGTCGCTGTCCACCGCCTTTCTGCTATTGCTCGAGCGCCTGACACCCAAGGAACGCGCTGCTTATCTGCTGTATGACATCTTCGACCTGGACTACCCCCAGGTCGCTGCTGCTCTCGATGTTCAGGAAGCCACCTGCCGCAAACTGGTGTCCCGCGCCAAGGCCAGCCTGGGTAATACTCAGGTCCGCCACCAACCGGAACCGTCCCGCCAGCAGGAACTGCTGAGCGCCTTTCATGCTGCCATTGCCAGTGGGTCGACCCAGGGGTTGGCGGCGTTGTTGTCCGAAGACGTTGAGCTGTGCGCCGATGGTGGCGGCAAGGCCAGTGCCATTCGCGAGACGCTGTATGGGCTGGAGGCGGTGTTGGCGTTTGTGGGTGAGTCCTTGAGCCGGTACTGGCGGGAGTATCAGTGGCAGGAGGTGGAGATCAATGGCGGGCGTGGGGTGGTGTTGCGGGGGGAGGGAGAGGAAGTAGTGGCGGTGGTGAGTTTTGGGTATGACGCGGGGGGAAGGGTGAACCGCGTCTTTATCATGCGTAATCCGGATAAGTTGGTGGGGTTGGGGAGGGGGGGGTTGGTGTGAGGCTCACATTGCGCAGCGCTGGGGCTGCGGGCCAACAAACCCGAGGCCACTAATGCCATTCAGTTAAGCGAAGGTGATCCACTGTAGGAGCAGCCGGTCGACGCTCGATTGCTCGCGATGGTCGTTAACGATAACCGTGTATTGACTGGATAAACGCGACGTTTTCAAGCCCATCGCGGGCAGTCGAGCGTCGACTGGTCCCAGCCAAAGCGACCAAGTAAGCGATCAAGTAACCGACCAAGTAGCCCGATTGCCGTAGGTCCTGGGCGGTAAGTGAGCCCGCTTGGATGGAGAATTAATTTGGTCAGCAGTCAGCTGACCAAATTGCGCTCAATACTGCTCTTTCCTCATTCATCGTCGAAGTAATCACGGTCCAATGTCGGAAGCCTCAGTAGTCGAGAGGTAACACCAACCTCGTTGTCCATCATCAAGTTCACCAGACGGTTACCGTCCACCAAGACAATTCCGTCAACTGATTTGGCAAAGTCGATTGCATGAGCGGTGAAACCTGAAGTTGTGATGAACACTCCACGTTTTGCTTTCTGCCCTGCAAGGGCACCATAGAAAGCTTGGAGTTCAGGACGACCAACAGTGCTCTGCCAACGCTTGGCCTGAACATAGACCTTCTCAAGTCCAAGTTTGTCGAGCGAGATAATGCCGTCGATACCGGCGTCACCTGAGCCCCCAACACGCTGAAGATCATTGCGACTGGCTCCATATCCCAGACGATGCAGCACATCCAGAACTATCACTTCAAAACGATTAGGAGTGACCTGTAACAGGTTATCCAGCAGATCGGCGGCGGTAGCTTCACGTAGCTCTTGCAGTGCTTGCTCAAGTCGGTCGTCGGGGCTGGCGGTGGCTGATGTGGCATCAGGTTCAATCGGAGTCTGATCATCTAGCGGAGCTGCATCGGTTGCGACTTTAAGCTTCACATTCATGTAACCAATAGCCAAATGTTCGACTTCATCGTTAGGAAGAGGCGCCGCGTGTTCTTTTGCGTAGCTGATCCCCGCATCGGTCAGCTTCCAATAACCTCGCTTTGCGCTGCTGGAGAGGCCCGCACGTTTGAGGCGGTCATGTGCCCAACCTGCACGGTTTTTGTAGGTCGCTTGGCCGCTGGCGATCAACTCCTGCCGTTGTTCTTCATTCAGATGCAGCATCTTCGCAGCTGCTTCTTGTGCATCCCGAGTAGGAGCTCCTTCAGGCTTGGTCGCTAAAAAACGTAGTACAGGCTCGATGAACTGGTCGTAAGTTGGAACGGACATGGACGCTTCCCTGTGATGGCTATGCTCTAGTGCTTGCTGGGCGGTGATTCTTCAGTCTTGAGGCTTTGATCAAATTTGAAGTTTGAGGCACCTTACTCTTCTGCGGTCAAAGTGTTTTTGCGTACCTTCAAGTCTTGGCTTGTATTGATCTGTTAGCTTTTATTGATTCGAAATGGTGATCTGGGCAGTCCCTGCTGCCCAGTCATTCTCAGCTCTGTGTTGGGCTGCCTGTTGAATTTCGGGAGCCAGCCGAACGGTCGTGACTTACTCCTCGGCAAAGTAATCGCTGTCTAGCTTTTTTACCTCGTACACCTGCTTAACGCTTATTGATCACCGTCTGACGCCCAAAAGGAAGGTGCTCTTTGCGCTCTTCCTCGGTCAGTTGGAACTGATCAGCAATGCGCTCGCGCAGTTCGCTGAGTGGCAGCGCTAGGCCATTCTGCCCGGTGACCAGTACCGGCCGCATCACGCTTTGAAAGTCCGGAATTGGCATGGTCACTCCTTAACCCATTGGTCGCTCTCAGCGAGGCCTGCCGCCGACTTCAACATCTTCAAAATCACCAGGGCAAACGCTCGGCTCTTGGTTTCGTTATCCAGCACCTCCAACGACAACTTTTCATTGTCTGTCATTGCGTCCAATACGGTATCCAGTACGCGCTTGGGCAGCAGACCGTGCATCACTTGGTCCACCGAGTGGCTATTTATTTGAGCCATCAAATCATCTTGGCGCAGGAGGCGTTGGGTGATTCCCGTAGCAAAATGCAGTTGGTCGTCATCTTGCGTTTCGGCACCAAAGATATCGTTCAGCGCATCGATAATTTCCGACAGGCGCTTTTTCTCCGGGTCGTGGGGCTTGCCGCTGCCCACATCACTGCCGGGCTTGAGCATGTATTCGCCTTTTTCTTCGCTCAGGCGCAACTGGTGCTCAGCACGCTTGCTTAGGCGGTAGTGGCTTAGTTGCAGCTCGCCCACATCGACATCGTCTTGTTGCAAGCGATCCAAGCGCAGCAGCGGATGCAGGTGCTTGGCGTACACGCAGAGCTGCTCCAGTTCGCGATCCTCATAGGGGATGATTTGCGAGAGGAACTCATACAGGCGCACAAAGCTCTGCAGGTTCTTGCGGAACAAGTCGAGCTGATCGATCTGTTCACCGGCTTCTTTCAGCGCATGCTCGACTTTTTTCAAGCCAGCACTGTCGCCATTGGCTTCGGCGGTGCGTTTGTAATCAAGCGCTTGCTGGTGCGACTCCAGCGAAAAGGCGTAGCGCTTGGCAAAGCGTTCTTTGGCGGGTGTGCAGTAGTAGCTGAGCTTGCTGGCCGCCGCTTTGGGGTCGAAGAAGGCCATGGCGAATGCCTCGACCTCTTGCCAGTGATAGATCCCCTCGGCATCCAGCTTTTTCTGCAGGTCATAGATGATCTGCGGGTCGGTGACATCGGTCAGCTCGGCCTTGGTGTAGTAAGGCAAGAAGGCATCGAGAATGTCCTGTGGCTCGTTGAAGAAGTCGAGGATGAAGGTTTCTTTGCTGTCACCGAAAGTGCGGTTCAGCCGCGACAAGGTCTGCACGCAGTCCACGCCTTGCAGCTTTTTGTCTACGTACATGGCGCACAGCTTGGGCTGATCGAAACCGGTTTGGTACTTGTTGGCGGCGATCATCACGTTGAAGTCTTGGGTGTCGAAGGCCACTGCCAGGTCGCGGCCATTCAGGCCGGGGTTAAGCAGGTGGCTGTTTTCCGTGACCTCTTCGGGGATCACTTCATCCGCGAGCACGCTGCCGGAGAACGCCACCAACGGGTGCACATCCTTGTAACCCATCTGCTGTACGTAGGCCCGCACCGCCAACTGGTAGCGCACCGCTTCCTGGCGGCTACCGGTGACCACCATGGCCTTGGCCTGGCCATTGAGCAGCTTGCGGATATTGGCGCGGAAGTGCTCGACGATCACTTCCACCTTTTGGCTGATGTTGTACGGGTGCAAACGCACCCAGCGCGCCAGTTTGATACGCGCTTTCTTGCTGTCCACCTCATCGTCTTCGCCCTCCGGGTGGGCGATCTTCCAGGCGGTGCTGTAGGTCGTGTAGTTGCGCAGCACGTCGAGGATAAAACCCTCCTCAATGGCCTGGCGCATGGAATACAGATGAAACGCCTCCGGTTTGTTGTCGGCACTGCGCGGCAACGTTGGGTCAGGCTCACGACCAAATAGCTCAAGCGTTTTGGGCTTGGGCGTAGCGGTGAAGGCGTAGTAGCTGATGCGCTCGTTGGGTTGGCGTGCCTGCACGGCGGCGTCCAGCAATTCCTCGGCGCTAATTTCTTCTCCATCCAGTGCATCGCTGCCCAGAATCTGTTTCAGCTTGCTGGCCGACGACCCGGTCTGCGAGGAGTGCGCCTCATCGGCAATCACCGCATAGCGCCCGCTGGCAAGCTTGGGGTACTTGTCCAGGGCATCGAACAGGGCAGGGAAGGTTTGGATAGTGACGATGATGATGCGTGTTTGCTCAGCCAGCGCCTCCGCCAGTTGTTCGGATTTACTCTGGTTGCCAACGTCACGGCTGATGGGTTTGACCACGCCTTGGGCGTGCTCGAACTGGTAGATGGTGTTTTGCAGTTGGCTATCCAGCACCGTGCGGTCGGTGACCACGATCACCGAGTTGAACAACCGCTGGCCGGTATCATCGTATAGTGAGGCCAGTTGATGGGCCGTCCAGGCGATGGAGTTGGACTTGCCCGAGCCGGCGCTGTGCTGGATCAAGTAGCGCTTGCCAGGCCCTTCGGTGCGGGTGGTGCTGATCAGCTTGTTGACCACTTCCCATTGGTGGTAACGGGGGAAGATCATCGCTTCTTTAGTAACCAGCGTGCCGTCGAAGCTTTCGCTGGTTTTTTTGTCCAGGTGCAGAAAGCGCCCCAGTACCTTGAGCCAGGCATCGGGTTGTAACAGGCGTTGCCAGAGGTAGCTGGTGGCGTATTGGTTATCGTCGGCGGGCATTGGGTTGCCAGCGCCCCCTTCCTCGGTACCCAGGTTAAAGGGCAGGAAGAAGGTATCCTTACCCGCCAGTTTTGTGGTCATCGCCACTTCATTTTGGCCCACGGCAAAGTGCACCAGCGCGCCACGCTTGAAGGTCAGCAGTGGCTCGGGCTTACGGGTTAGCGGGTCTTTTACCGGGCGGTCGTAGCGGTATTGGCGCTTGGCGTTTTCCACCGATTGCTTGAACTCGCTTTTCAGCTCCAGCGTAGCGGTGGGGATGCCGTTAACGAACAGCACCAGGTCCAGCCGAGGGTTGTAGCTCTGCCCACTGCCACCCGCTTCGCGGGCGTGCGGCGAGTAAGACACCTCTGGCACCACCCGCAGGCGGTTGTGCTGGTAGCGCTTGAGAGTGTCCGGGTTCATGCCGTGGTCGGGCTGGAAGCTGCACAACTCCACCTTCACTGCCGGCAACTTGAAGCCATGACGTAGCACATCCAAGGTGCCGCTCTGCTCCAGCTCGCGCACCAGCTTCTGGATCAGTACAGCTTCAGGGGCATTGGGGTTGGCCTTGGTGAACTTGTCCCAACGCTCCGGCCAGGCGTCCTTGAAGTAGCCCAGCACATCTTCGGTGTACAGCGCCGTGCGACGGTCGTAGCCACTGGCCTTACCGACTAACCAGCCTTGGGCGGATAGGGCATCGATGATGTCCTGCTGAAATTGAGCTTCCTTGCTGTCCGCCATTACATGGCCTCTTGTGCTAATTCAGGGGAGGTTGCACCGGCCGGTGGCTGCCAGCCGCGTACGTCGATTTTGCCGGTTACGGCGGCGGAGATTAGGGCGGAGCGGCGCTCGCGAAGTAGTCCGACCGCATGCTCACAGTCGGATATTCCTTGATCAAATCTAGATGAGGCTGCTTTGATTTCTAGCAATAATTCTTCCTGCCCTTCGGGAGGAGGAACAACAATAACCAAATTCGCAATTATCTCGGAGTTCAGCCCTGACAGGATTGCCCCCCGTTTCACAAGGCCCAGTTGAGTAGAAATATAACCAGCTTCATGCAGGAGAAGTTCGAGATAGTCCGGATTTATTATTTGACTCTGAACTCTGACGCGAATGGTGTCCGAATCAATAATTCCTGCTTGCGGCAGTAGTGAAATCCTTCGGCAGTTGCCTAAACTTCCCTTTCTGGTCAGGACGATATCCCCAACTTCAAGGTAGTAGTTCGAGAGCGCGACATACCGAGACTCTGGAATCCACCTATTTCCAGAAGAGAAATCCCCTGAAATAGTGTTTTCCTGACCGTAAACCTTGTATCCCGTATCAGAATCATCAAGATCGACCAACATTCCACCAAACGGCCCCATCTGGATGCCTGCGGCATCCAATACGAGCTGTTTGAGTCGCTTGATTGCCCAATGCGCGGGCACCTCGCCCAACCACTCCACGCCGGAGTCTTTCATCGGCACCGTGGGGTCGAGGCCTTTGGTTACGGCATGGGAGATGACCGCCTGGCGCTTTTCCTTGAGCAGTTCGATCAAGCGCTGCTGCTCTTCGATCAGCGCGTCGATTCGGGCGGTTTCGTGGTCGAGGAATCGGGCGATTTGGGTTTGCTCGGCCATTGTAGGAAGCCAAGCAATACCACCTCGAAGAATTTCCTGTGTCACACTAAATACCTTGACCCCTTTTACTCCCATACGTAATTGGGTTCTGAAGGAGAAAGACTCTAGGCAATAGGCCAGAAACCGTGAACTTACATCCGAATCCAAGCTGTAAATAATCGTGTGATATCCAGCGAAAAGAGGTTCCAATCCCGATACATGAGTAAAATTGCCGACGCCTTCAAGGTCTTCCGAGGTATCGGCAAACACAATATCGCCATAGCTAATACAAGATGACGGCTCTGTTTCCATATACTCCGTAGGCACGCATTTTAGAACCTGTATGTCTTGGTTTACCTCGAAAGGATATAAGGAGTGAACTTCACCATAATTCAGACAAGGGATACCTGTATCAGTTAGATCTGCCTTTGTTATCGTCAAACCCTTTCTAAAGCGACCAAGATACCTGAGCTGCTTAACAACCCAATGCTCAGGCACTATCCCTAGCCACTCTACCCCGGAATCCCTGTAGTCTGGGTAAACTGGAAACGTCATGCTGATAGCCCCTCGATCATCTGCTTGATGCGGTCGGTGCAGGCTTTCAGGTCGCTATCGATCTCGGCCAACGGACGCGGTGGTTGGAATACGTAGAAGTGGCGGTTAAAGGGAATCTCGAAGCCGACAATGCCGACCTCGCCGTCCTGCGCATCAGTTTTGCTCTCGTCGATCCAGGCATCCGGCACATGAGGAATAACTTCACGCTGGAAGTAGTCGTACACCGATTCACCCAGCGGTACGTTTTCGTTGTCACGCAGTCCTGCATCCGCCTCCGGCTGGCCTTTGCTGGTGCAGACATCCGCCTTGGGGTCGCGTTCGCTCAAGGCATTGAGCAGCGCTTTGAGCTCCGGCGTACTGAGGCTGATGCCGTGCGCGGTGAGGGCTTTTTTCAGCAGTTTGCTGAACTGCTCGCGATTGCGGTGCAGTTGACTGGCGTCCATGAATTGCAGGGCTGTCATCAGTTGATGCTGCGCGGCGCTGTCGAGTTTCTGGATAGCTTTTTCTTCCAGCACTTTGGCGATGCGCTCGGCACAGGTCTGGAAGTTCAGGCGCAGCGGGCGTTCCACGGTGATGCGCCGGTAGCCGAAGGCCTCGATGGGGAAGATTTTGCTCTGCGCGGTTTGCTCGAAGCTGCCATACAGGCGCACTAGTTCGTTGATTTGTTCCTCGGTGATGTACTGACGCTTGCTGCCTAGCGATTTACGCATTTTGGCGTAGTGCTGGCTGCCATCAATCAACTGCACCTTACCTTGGCGCGCAGCAGCCTTATGGTTGCTGAGTATCCACACATAGGTGGCGATGCCGGTGTTGTAGAACATGTCCGTTGGCAGCGCGACGATGGCTTCGACCAAATCGTTTTGCAGCAGGTAGCGGCGAATTTCCGATTCACCCGAACCCGCGCCACCGGTAAACAGCGGCGAGCCGTTAAGGATGATGCCGATGCGCGAGCCACCGTCGCGCGGGTCACGCATCTTGCTGACCAGGTGCAGGAGGAATAGCAGCGAACCATCGGATACCCGTGGCAGGCCCGGACCAAAACGACCGTCGAAGCCCTTGTGGGTGTGCTCGTCGGTAATCTGCTTTTGCACCTTCTTCCATTCCACGCCGAACGGCGGGTTGCTGAGCATGAAGTCGAAGTGATGTTCGGGGCCGACCAACTGGTCATTGGACAGGGTATTGCCGAGTTTGATGTTCTCGACCTTCTGGCCCTTGATCAGCATGTCTGCCTTGCAGATTGCATAGGACTCGGGGTTCAGCTCTTGGCCGTGCAGAGAAACGCTGACCTTTTCGCTGATGGACTGAATGTACTCATCGCCTTCTGACAGAAAGCCACCCGTACCTGCGGTTGGGTCATAGATGGTGACGATGCTATTGGGTGCCAGTTTGTGGTCTTGATTGGTGATCACCAGCGAGGTGGTGAGGTGCACGATATCCCGCGGGGTGAAATGCTCCCCGGCGGTTTCGTTGGAGCTTTCAGCAAACTTGCGGATCAGCTCTTCGAAGATGATGCCCATACCGAAGTTGCTGATACGCTCAGGGCTCAGGTCGGTGGCAGCAAAGCGTTGCACCACCTGGTAGAGCAAGTTGGCGCTGGCCAGTTGCTGAACGAAGTCCTCGAAGTGGAAGTGTTCGAAGATCTCGCGGGCGTCTTTGCTGAAGGCTTGCACGTAGCTCATCAAGTCAGCAGCGGTCTGGGTATCCGACAGGGTTTCCAAGGTCAGCGGCGAAGCATTGAAAAATTGTTGACCCGCTGTGCGCAGCAGAATTATCTCGCGTACGGTATCTGGACGGCCTTCCTGAGCGAAGGTCTGTTTGATTACTTCGGTTTTAGTCGGTGCCAGCACACATTCCATGCGTCGCAGCAGGGTGAAGGGCAAAATGATGCGGCCGTACTGGGATTGCTTGAAATCACCACGCAGCAGGTCGGCAATCGACCAGAGAAAGGCGGCCGTCTGGGAATGATTTTCAATGTTCACGCAACAGTTCCTTGGGATAGGCAAAAAGCGAAGTTTAACCTGTCGAACTACCTAGATGTCATAAGCCATGCAGGAATGCCGATGATATGTAGGAACGGGCTAACGGTTGATATTTGTGCTGTTTGCCCTGTCCCAAGAAACTTAATATGCAGAATTTCGCGCTCTGAAGCGCCAGTGGCTTGGATTTGAACTGAATGGGTTTGGTGAAGGTTTGAGGCATTAAACAGCCGCTCCATAGCCTAATGCCGGTCAGTTAAGCGAGGTGATCCCCTGTGGGAGCAGTCGGTCGACGCTCGATTGCTCGCGATGGCCGTTAACGGTAGCGCGTGTTTACGGGATAAACGTAGCGCTCCTAAGTCCATCGCGGGCACTAACCGACTGGCACCAGGCCCATGGCCGGCTCTCTTGCGCGCTTAGATCAACGACTAAAAGCCCGCGTCTCAATCACCGCCAACACATCCCGCACATCCTGCAGCAACAGTCGGGCGGTATTGGTCACGGTGCCAATGTCCTTGTCGCTGGAGTCGCGCAGTCCAGCGCAGGCCATCAAATTCAGATAATCCAGCGTAGTGAGCAACCGCTCGCTGGCGCATGCATGCAGATCCTCTAGCGGCGCGTGGCTGTCGACAAACAGCACTGGTCCATCACTGGCGATCGGGGTCAGGGGAATAAAGCGTTCAGAGTGATCCTGGGGATTCATGGTGTCGTCCTTTTCAAAAAATAGAAAAGTTGCCACCTACTGCTGCGAATCAATGGGGTGGCAGCTGTACGCGGGTTCGCAGACCGAGGAAAAGAGTAAACCCGGCAGGCCCGAAGGCCTCCCACGCACAGCCGCCATAAAGCGAAACGCAGGCGAGTGTGCCTGAGTTGTCATTGACGGTGTAGTTCGACTTTTCCGCTGAGGCTGCGAAACCCCATCACCGGCCAGGCCGGCGACGCCAAAAACTATAGGGATGCCGCGCACCAGGAACAACGGCGCCGCTGTAGGACGGATCCTGATTTGTGGTAGGGGCGGGCTGAGTTGCTGCGCGTGCCATGCATCCGATGCTGGCTCGCCTTGGCGTATCTGCGGTGCGCTCCACCCCGCAGCGCCAGCTCAATCCCCCAACTCCCCAAACCACTCCACCAGCCGCCCAGCTGCTTGCTGCTTGACCTCCTGATTGATATGCGCGGCCACCGCCGCGATCGACAGGCTCAGCACGCCGAGGTCGTCGGCGTAGCCGATGCCGGGCAGTACGTCGGGGATAAGGTCCAGGGGCAGGACGAAGTAGCCCAGGGCCCCGTAGATGGTGCTTTTGGCCCAGGCCGGGGTTTCTGGGCGTTGGGCGGCGTAGTACAGCCACAGGGCCTTGGTGATCAGGCTGCGGCCGACATGCAGGGCGTAGCGGCCGATCTTGCGCCAGAGGCAGCGGTGGAAGCTTTGTTCCAGGATATGGCCGGTGGACATGGCGGGCTCCTTGCGGGTAACGGGCGCCAGGTCATGGTGGGCGTTGCGTCTGTGCGCTGGCAGCGGAGAGGACTTCCCTGGGAACTGCTGGCGGCCATGGGCGTCGCGTGGGTTGCCCTCAGGCCTGGCGCCAGCCTTCCAGGTAACTGAACAGCCGCATCCCCAATAGCATCGCCAGCATGAACACCCAGGCCTGCCAATGCCCGCTGGGCAGCAGTACCAGCGCCGGGCCGGGGCAGATGCCGGCAATGCCCCAGCCGATGCCGAACACCAGGCTGCCGCCGATCAGGCGGCGGTCGAGGGGGCGTTTGCCTGGCCGTTGCATCGGTGCGCCCAGCAGGGAATGCGAGCGTTGCCGGGCCCAGCGCATGGGCCACCAGGCGCTGGCGATGGCGCCGAGCATCACCAGGGCCAGGGACGGATCCCACTGGCCGGCGAGGTCGAGAAAACCCAGGACCTTGGCCGGATTGGCCATGCCGGCCAGCAGCAGGCCGAGGCCGAACACCAGGCCCGCGGCAAAGGCGCTGAGGCGCCTCATGGCAGTAGCCCCGGCAGGTGACGGGTGACCCACACGGTGGCGAAGCCGGTGGCCATGAAGCACAGGGTGGCGATGATCGAGCGTGGCGCCAGCCGGGAGATTCCGCAGACCCCATGGCCGCTGGTGCAGCCGCTGCCATAGCGGGTGCCGAGGCCCACCAGCAGGCCGGCGCCGATCAGGCCGAGGGTGTCGCTGTGGAATTCCACGGGCGGCAGGGCCGCGAACAGCCCCCACAGCAGCGGCGCCAGCAGCAGGCCGAGGATGAACAGGGCCTTTTCCGCCCAGCCTTCGCCGGCCGGTTGCAGCACGCTGGCCAGCAGGCCGCTGATCCCGGCGATACGGCCGTTGGCGGCGATCAGCCAGCCGGCCGAAAGGCCGATCAACACGCCGCCGGCCAGGGCTGACCAGGGGCTGAAGTGCAGCAGGTCGATGGACATGCCAGGGTTCCTCACGTCAGGAAGAGGGCAAGCCCGCCACAGGCCATCACCCGTGGCGGGCCGGGATGCTTTAGTGGGGCAGCAGGCCCAGGGCGCCGCCGGCCAGGAGCAGGGCGGCGCAGATGCCGGTGACGGCGAACAGTTGCTGCAGCCGTGGCCCGGCCAGGTGGCTGGCGATCTGGCGGCCGAGCACCAGGCCCAGCACCGCGCCGAGGGCGAAGGGTGCGCCCACCGCCCAGTGCATCACGCCGCTGAGGCTGGCGGTCACCACGCTGCCCAGGGACACCAGGGCGATCACCGCCAGGGAGGTGGCAACGATGCTCTTGCTGTCCAGGTTGGTGTAGCGGCTCAGCGCCGGGATGATCACGAAACCGCCACCGACCCCCAGCAGCCCCGACAGCAGCCCGGAGAGCAGGCCGGTGAAGGTCAGCGCCCGGGCGCAGGGCAGGGTCCAGCGCAGCCGGCCCTGGGCCGGATTGAGCACGCAGGGCTGGAACGCCGGGCGCGGCGCCGGCCGGCCCTGTTTCAGCTCCAGGCTGGCCTTGCGCAGGATGCGCCCGCAGGCGTACAGCAGCACCAGGGCGAACAGCAGGGCCAATGGCAGGTTCGGCAGGCGGTGGGCCAGCCACAGCCCCAGTGGCGCCATGAGGATGCCGATGCCGGCGACGAACCCCGCGGCGCGATAACGCACGATGCCCTGGCGCAAGCCGAGGATGGCCCCGACGCTGGCGGCCAGGCCCACCGCCAGCAGGCCGATGGGGGCGGCCTCGACCATGCTCAGGCCGAGGCCGAACACCAGCAGCGGCACCGCGAGGATGCCGCCGCCGGCCCCGGTCAGGGCCAGGATCGCGCCGATGATCGCCCCCAGGCCCGCCCCCAGCAGACTGTGTTCATTCATGCTTGGGCGGTGTCCGTGGCCAGGGTCGGGTGCGCCAGCCATTCGTGGCCCTTGAGCATGCCGCGCCAGTACAGCGGCGGCAGGATCATCTCCTTCAGCCACCAGGCGCGCCGGGTCGGCTGGCGCCCGTCCAGCAGCCAGGCGGGAAAGCTGGGGGCCAGCTTGCCGCCGTAGGTGAACTCGGCGAGGACGATCTTGCCCCGTTCCACGGTCAGCGGGCAGGAGCCGTAGCCGTCGTAATGGGCCAGCCGGGTCAGGCGCTTGAGGGCCACCAGCACGTTGTTGGCCACCACCGGCGCTTGCTTGCGCGCGGCCGCGGCGGTCTTGGCATTGCTGGTGTTGGTGGCGTCGCCCAGGCCGTGGATATTGGCGAAGCGCTGGTGGCGCAGGCTGTGGGGGTCGACGTCGACCCAGCCGGCGGCGTCGGCCAAGGGGCTCTGGCGAATGAAGTCCGGGGCGCACTGCGGCGGCACCACGTGCAGCATGTCGAACGGCCGTTCCAGGGTTTCCTGGGTGCCATCGGCCAGGGTGCGGACGAAGGTCGCGCGTTTGGCCGGGCCATCCACCGCCACCAGGTTGTGGCCGAAGTCCAGGTCGATGGCGTACTTCTTCACGTATTCCATCAACGCCGGCACGTAGTCGGCGACGCCGAACAGCACGCCGCCGGCGTTCATGAAGCGCGGCTTGATCGCGCCCAGGCGGCCTTGGCGCAACCAGTGATCGCAGGACAGGTACATGGCCTTTTGCGGCGCGCCGGCGCACTTGATCGGCATCGGCGGTTGGCTGAACAGCGCCTGGCCCTGTTGCAGTTGCTGCACCAGCTCCCAGGTGTAGGGCGCCAGGTCGTAGCGGTAGTTGGAGGTCACGCCGTGCTGGCCCAGGGCCTGGGGCAGGCCGTCGATGGCCGCCCAGTCGAGCTTGAGGCCGGGGCAGACGATCAGCTGGTCATAGGCCATCACGCGCTCGTCGGCCAGCACCAGGGCATTGTGCTCGGGCTCGAAGCGGCTGACCGCCTGGCGCAGCCACTTGACCCCCTTGGGCATCAGCGAGGCCATGTCGCGGCGGGTGGATTCGGCGCTGAACACCCCGGCGCCCACCAGGGTCCAGCCGGGTTGGTAGTAGTGGGTGTCGGCGGGGTCGATGATCGCCACGTCCAGGTGGGGATCGCGGGACAGCAGGCTGGCGGCGACGGCGATACCGGCGGCACCGCCGCCGACGATCAGCACCTGGTGGCTGCCGTCGACGGCACGCGGGGCAGGGTGGATGGGACGCATGGCAAGGTCTCCGTATGGAGTCATCGTTATAGGGTGTTCAGGGGGATCTTCAGGTAGCTCACGCCGTTGTCCTCGGGCTCGGGGAAGTGCCCGCTGCGCATGTTGACCTGCACCGAGGGCAGGATCAGCACCGGCATGTCCAGGGTCGCGTCACGGGCTTCGCGCATCTTCACGAAGCTGTCTTCGTCGACGCCCTGGTGGATGTGGATGTTGTTGGCTCGCTGTTCGGCCACGGTGGTCATGTATTGCAGCTCGCGGCCGTTGGGCAGGTAGTCGTGGCACATGAACAACCGCGTTTGCGGCGGCAACGCCAGGATCTTGCCGATGGAGCGGTACAGGGTCCGCGCGTCGGCACCGGGGAAGTCGCAGCGGGCGGTGCCGTAGTCGGGCATGAACAGGGTGTCGCCGACGAAGGCCACTTGCTCTTCGCCCACCTGCACCAGGTAGGTCATGCACGCCGGGGTGTGCCCCGGGGTGTGCATGGCTCGGGCGGTGAGCTGGCCGATGGCGAACTCGCTGCCGTCGGCCAGCAGCACGTCGAACTGGCTGCCGTCGCGGGCGAACACCGGGGCTTCGTTGAACAGCGCGCCGAAGACTTTCTGCACCCGGGTGATCTGGTCGCCGATGGCCACCTGGGCCCCGAGCTGCTCCTTGAGGTAGGCGGCGGCCGAGAGGTGGTCGGCGTGGACGTGGGTTTCCAGGATCCAGTCGACCTGCGCCTCCAGCTCGCGGACTCGGGCCAGCAGGCGGTCGGCGGACTCGGTGCGGGTGCGGCCGGATTTGGGGTCGTAGTCCAGCACGCTGTCGATCAGGGCGCAGCGGCGCGTGGCGAGGTCCATCACCAGGTAGCTGATGGTCCAGGTGTGGCTGTCGAAAAAGGCTTCTACACGCAGCGTGTCGCTGATGATCATGGGGCACTCCGGCAATGAAGGGCGAGGGCAGTCTGCGCTGCCGCTCCTGCCTTGGACTGTCAATAAACGTGCCAACCCGGCATGGCGCCGGCCGGCACCCGTTACCTGGCGTTCAAGCTCTTCAAGGCCCTGCTCCGGGGCTTTGGACGGGGTGACTGTCACCCGGAAGTGGCAGTGAATTGGCAGTAGGTGGCAGAAAATGGCAGTGGCGAGCGCCTTGCTTTAAGCTTTGGCCATTGCCCTGGAGCCTGTCATGTCCCTGATCGCCACCGACCTTGCCCATTCGCGGATGTCCGCCCTGGTGTCCTACCTGGAGCACGATCCTCAACCGAGCATAGTGCTGGACACCGACTACAACATCATTGCCGCCAACGCGGCCTACCAGCGCCAGTTCGGCGTGGCCGGCAAGCCCCACGTGGGCGCCAAGTGCTACCGGGTGTCCCACCAGTTCGCGGTGCCGTGCGACCAGGCCGGCGAGCACTGCCCGATGCGCAAGGCCCACGACAGCCGGGTGCCGGAGCGCATGCTGCACATCCACCACACCCCGCGCGGGCCGGAGCATGTGGATGTGGAGCTGCGGCCGATCATCGATGCCAGCGGGGCGGTGGTGGCCTATGTCGAGCGCCTGAGTTCGGTGGCGGTGGCCTCGGTGCAGCCGCAGCGACAGGGCCTGGTGGGGCGCTCGCCGGCGTTCAACGAAGCCCTTGGCGCCTTGCAGCGGGCGGCGCCGGCGCCGATCCCGGTGCTGCTGCAAGGCGAATCGGGCACCGGCAAGGAGCTGTTCGCCCGCGCCCTGCATGACGGCAGCCCAAGGGCCGGTGGACCGCTGGTGGTGGTGGACTGCACCGGCCTGACCGAGAGCCTGCTGGAAAGCGAGCTGTTCGGTTACGAGAAGGGTGCCTTCACCGGGGCCCTGCAACGCAAGATCGGCCTGGCCGAAGCGGCCCATGGCGGCACGTTGTTTCTCGATGAAATCGGCGAGGTGCCGCTGGCGATGCAGGTCAAGCTGCTGCGGTTGATCGAGTCTGGCAGCTTTCGTCCGGTGGGCAGCCTGCGCACCGTGCATTCGGACTTTCGCCTGGTGGCCGCGACCCACAAGCCGCTCAAGGAAATGGTCGCGGCCGGCACCTTCCGCCAGGACCTGTACTACCGCATCAGCGCCTTCCCGATCCGCCTGCCGGCCCTGCGCGAGCGCAGCGACGACCTGCCGCTGCTGATCGACAGCCTGCTGCGCCGGCTCGACCCGGGGGCGATGCTGCGGCTCGATCCGCCGGCCCTGGAGCAACTGCGGTTGTACGCCTTCCCGGGCAATATCCGCGAGTTGCGCAATATCCTGGAGCGGGCGCGGCTGTTCAGCGACGACGGGGTGATCCGCCTGCAGGACCTGCCGCCGGAGCTGCGCGGTTCCCAGCCTGCGGCCCCGCCGGCCCGGCGTCGCGGCGGCAAGGACCTGGAGCAACTGGCCCACGCCCTGGAGGTGTTCGACGGCTCGCGCGCCGAACTGGCCAAGGCCTTGGGCCTGAGCGAACGCACCCTGTACCGCCGGCTCAAGGCCCTGGGCCTGTAGCCGCTAGATACCGCTTCGTGTAGCCGCTGCCGCAGGCTGCGCACGG
>NZ_JACKZK010000029.1:0-62154 GCF_014230245.1 Pseudomonas sp. MSSRFD41
CTCGGCCCTGGACCCGGAGCTGGTGGGCGAGGTACTGGCGACCATCCGCGGCCTGGCCGAGGAGAAACGCACCATGGTCATCGTCACCCATGAGATGAGCTTCGCCCGCGACGTGGCCAACCGGGTGATCTTCTTCGACAAGGGAGCGATCGTCGAACAGGGCGAAGCCAAGGCCCTGTTCGCCCACCCCCGGGAAGAACGCACCCGGCAGTTCCTCAGCAAGTTCCTCACCTCGGCCTGACCCGCCCCCAAAACTCCAAGGCCGCTCCGCGCCCCCTCACCTGCAGCCGCTGCCGAGCAACACGAGGCTGCACCAAGGCCCGCAGGGCCTTCAAACCCCAAAACCCACGGCCGCCGCGCGCCCATGCGCGGCCTGCGGCAGCGGCTACACACACCTGCGATACCCACACGCCCATCCCCCGCCTGACGTATACGTAACCCTCTTCTATGCATATTCCTCGAAGTTAGTTCATTTAATTTTTATCCACGTTTAGGGTATATGCCACCGGACCACCGGACATTCTTGATCCTGATTTCGCCGCATGACGCGGCCTATCCAAAGATGTGAGGTAGGTATGGTTCGGAACACAATCACCCCAGTGCAGATCGCCAGGGCATTGCGTGCAGCCAAGGAGTGGCACTGATGTCCAGTCTGGTAGAAGCACAGGTCCAGAGCGACCTGGACATTGCCCCCCTGTTGTTGCCCGCACAGGTCTTGCGTAACGACGCCGAGGCCCTGCAAGCCGCCCATGAACTGGCCGACGTGGCCCGCCAGCAGGCCGCCCAGCGCGACCGCCAGCGCAAGCTGCCCTGGGCGCTGGTCGAGCAGTTCACCCGCAGCGGCCTGGGCAGTATCGCCATTCCCCGGGCCTATGGCGGCCCACAGGTTTCCTACGTGACCGTGGCCGAGGTCTTCGCGATCATTTCCGCCGCGGACCCGGCCCTCGGGCAGATCCCGCAGAACCAGTTCGGCATCCTCAACCTGATCCTCGGCTGCGGCACCGAGCGCCAGAAGAAACAGCTGCTGCAAAGCGTCCTGGAAGGCTGGCGCATCGGCAATGCCGGGCCCGAACGCGGCACCAAGAACACCCTGGAACTCAAGGCGCGGATCAGCGCCGACGCCGACGGCCATGTGCTCAATGGCCAGAAGTTCTATTCCACCGGTGCGCTGTTCGCCCACTGGGTGGCGGTCAAGGCGCTCAACGACGACGGCCGCCAGGTCCTGGCCTTCGTCCGCCGTGGTACCCCGGGGCTACGCATCGTCGATGACTGGTCGGGCTTCGGCCAGCGCACCACCGCCAGCGGCACCATCGTGCTGAACAACGTACGGGTGGACTCCGAGCTGGTGCTGGACAACTGGAAGATCAACGAGACGCCGAACATCCAGGGCGCCGCCTCGCAGCTGATCCAGGCCGCCATCGATGCCGGGATCGCCCGCGAAGCCCTGGCCGATGCCATTGGCTTCGTCCGTGAACGCTCGCGGCCGTGGATCGACGCCAATGTCGAACGGGCCAGCGACGACCTCTATGTGATCGCCGACATCGGCAAGCTGCAGATCGAACTGCACGCCGCCGAGGCCCTGCTGCGCAAGGCCGGCCAAGTACTGGACCAGGTCAGCGCGGCGCCGATCACCGCCGAGTCCGCGGCCCGTGCCTCCATCGCCGTGGCCGAAGCCAAGGTGCTGACCACCGAGATCTCCCTGCAAGCCAGCGAGAAACTGTTCGAGCTGGCCGGCAGCCGCGCCACCCTCGCCGAATTCAACCTCGACCGCCACTGGCGCAACGCCCGGGTGCACACCCTGCACGACCCGGTGCGCTGGAAGTACCACGCCGTCGGCGCCTATCACCTGAACGGCACGCTGCCGGCCCGTCATTCCTGGATTTGACCGCCCAGAACGCTTTTGACCAGATCTCTGGAGAAACACATGTCTCTTTCCCAACACGTCGCGGTCATCACCAGCGACGAGCAAGCCCTGATTGTCGCCAGCGACCTGGCGGAAGACTTCAAGCGCGACAGCGCCCTGCGCGATCGCGAGCGGCGCCTGCCGCACCCCGAGCTGGAAGCCTTCAGCCGCTCCGGCCTGTGGGGCATCAGCGTACCCAAGGAATACGGCGGCGCTGGCGTCTCCAACGTCACCCTGGCCAAGGTCACCGCGCTGATCGCCGAGGCCGACGCCTCCCTGGGCCAGATCCCGCAAAACCATTTCTATGCCCTCGAAGTGCTGCGGGTGAATGGCAGCGAGCAGCAGAAGCAACGGCTGTACGCCGAGGTCCTGGCCGGCCGACGCTTCGGCAACGCCCTGGCCGAGCTGGGCACCAAGACCGCCCACGACCGCACCACCCGCCTGAGCCGCGACCGCAGCGGCCAGGGCTACCGCATCGACGGGCGCAAGTTCTACGCCACCGGCGCCCTCTACGCCCAGCGCATCCCCACCTCGGTGGTGGATGAGGACGGCATCCAGCAACTGGCCTTCGTCCCCGCCGACAGCCAGGGCCTGAACGTGATCGATGACTGGAGCGGCTTCGGCCAGCGCACCACCGGCAGTGGCTCGGTGGTCTTCGAAAGCGTGGCGGTGGACGCCGCCGACGTGGTGCCGTTCCAGAGCGCCTTCGAGCGTCCGACCCCGGTCGGCCCCCTGGCGCAGATTCTCCACGCCGCCATCGACACCGGCATCGCCCGCGCCGCCTACGAAGACGCCCTGCGCTTCGTACGGACCAAGAGCCGGCCGTGGATCGATTCCGGCCTCGACAAGGCCAGCGACGATCCGCTGACCCTCAAGAGCTTCGGCCACCTGAGCATTCGCCTGCACGCCACCGAGGCCCTGCTGGAGCGGGCCGGGGAATTCCTCGACCGCGCCCAGGCCCAGACCAACGCCGAGACCGTGGCGGCGGCGTCCATCGCCGTGGCCGAGGCCCGGGCCCTGAGCACGGAGATTTCCCTGGCCGCCGGCAGCACCCTGTTCGAACTGGCCGGCAGCCAGGCGACCCTGGCCGAATACGGCCTGGACCGCCACTGGCGCAACGCCCGGGTGCACACCCTGCACGACCCGGTGCGCTGGAAGTACCACGCCGTGGGCAACTACTACCTCAACCAGCAGAACCCGCCACTGCGGGGGACCATCTGATGAGCGCCCTCGCCCCCACCAAGAAGAAGATCCTGCTCAACGCCTTCAACATGAACTGCGTCGGGCACATCAACCACGGCCTGTGGACCCACCCACGGGACACCTCCACCCAGTACCAGAGCCTCGAGTACTGGACCGAGCTGGCCCAGTTGCTGGAGCGCGGGCTGTTCGACGGGCTGTTCATCGCCGATATCGTCGGGGTCTACGACGTCTACCAGGACTCGGTGGACGTGACGCTCAAGGAGTCGATCCAGCTGCCGGTCAACGACCCCCTGCTGCTGGTCTCGGCCATGGCCGCGGTGACCCGCAACCTGGGGTTCGGCCTCACCGCCAACCTCACCTACGAGGCGCCCTACCTGTTCGCCCGCAGGCTTTCCACCCTCGACCACCTGAGCCGTGGCCGGGTCGGCTGGAACATCGTCACCGGCTACCTGGACAGCGCCGCCCAGGCCATGGGCCTCAAGGAGCAGATCGAGCACGACCGCCGCTACGACCAGGCCGACGAATACCTGGAGGTGCTGTACAAGCTCTGGGAAGGCAGCTGGGAGGACGACGCCGTGCTCAACGACCGCGAGCAGCGCATCTATGCCCGGCCGGACAAGGTGCACAAGGTCGAGCACCAGGGCGAGTTCTACCAGGTCAGCGGCTATCACCTGTGCGAGCCCTCGCCCCAGCGCACCCCGGTGCTGTTCCAGGCCGGCAGTTCGGAGCGCGGCCTGGTGTTCGCCGGGCGCCACGCCGAATGCGTGTTCATCAGCGGGCAGAACAAGGCCGCGACCAAGGCCCAGGTGGACAAGGTCCGCGCCAGCGCCGTGGCCGCCGGGCGCAACCCCGAGGACATCAAGATCTTCATGGGCCTGAACGTGATCGTCGGGGCCACCGAGGAACTGGCCTGGAAGAAGCACGCCGAGTACCGCAGCCATGCCAGCGCCGAGGCCGGGGTCGCGCACTTCTCCGCTTCCACCGGCATCGACTTCGCCCAGTACGAGCTCGACGAACCGATCCAGTACGTGAAGAACAACGCCATCCAGTCGGCCACCAAGCACCTGCAGAACAACGACTGGACCCGGCGCAAGCTCCTGGAGCAGCACGCCCTGGGCGGGCGCTACTTCACCGTGGTCGGCTCACCGCAACAGGTGGCCGACGACCTGGAGTCCTGGATCGCCGAGACCGGCCTGGACGGCTTCAACCTGACCCGCATCGTCACCCCGGAAAGCTATGTCGACTTCATCGACCTGGTGATCCCGGAGCTGCAACGACGCGGGTCCTACAAGACCGCCTACGAGACCGGGACCCTGCGCGAAAAGCTCTTCCACCAGGACCGCAAGCTGCCCGCTCGCCACACCGGCGCGGCCTACCGCCGCTAACGGCATCGCGGGCAAGCCGGATCGCTGCCCGCTCGCTCCTGCAGATGCCTGCGCAGGAGCGAGGCTTGCCCGCGACAAGACCGTAATACCCCCAAAAACCTCGATGCACTGACTGGAACCCAAGACCATGAACACCAAGCTCCCGCGCCATCCGGTCAAAGCACTGGCCCTCGCCCTCGGGCTCTTCGCCAGCAGCGTCTTCGCCGCCGAACCGCCACTCAAGGTCGGCACCACCGCCGCCTTCGCCATTCCCCTGGAGGCCGCCGTCGCCGAAGCCGGCAAGCAAGGCCTGAAGGTGGAACTGGTGGAGTTCAGCGACTGGATCGCGCCCAACGTCAGCCTGGCCGCCGGCGACATTGACGTGAACTACTTCCAGCACATCCCGTTCCTGGAAAACGCCAAGGCCGCCGCCGGTTTCGACCTGGTGCCTTTCGCCCCGGGGATCATCAACAACGTCGGCCTGTACTCGAAGAAGTACAAAAGCTTCGACGAACTGCCTCAAGGCGCCAGCGTGGCCATCGCCAACGACCCGATCAACAGCGGTCGCGGCCTGCAGCTGCTCGCCAAGGCCGGGCTGATCAGCCTGAAGCCGGGGGTCGGCTACAAGGCCACCGAAGACGACATCATCGCCAACCCGAAAAAGATCAAGATCCTCCAGGTCGAGGCCGTGCAACTGGTGCGTGCCTACGACGACGCCGACCTGGTCCAGGGCTACCCGGCCTACATCCGCCTGGCCAAGACCTTCGATGCCGGCTCGGCGCTGCTGTTCGACGGCCTGGACCACAAGGAGTACGTGATCCAGTTCGTGATCCAGCCCAAGAGCAAAAACGATCCGCGGCTGATCAAGTTCGTCGATATCTACCAGCATTCGCCCGCCGTGCGCGCCGCCCTGGACCAGGCCCACGGCAAGCTCTACCAGGCCGGTTGGGAAGGTTGAGATGACAGTCGCCACGCATAAGCTTGCGCTCCCCGAACCCGAACCCCAGAGCGCCGAACGGACCGAGCTGCATCCGGACCTGAACCGCGCCCAGGTACGCTTCATCGGCCTGGGCAAGACCTACCAGGGCCAGCAGGGTCCGGTCCAGGCCCTGCACGGCATCGACCTGGCGATCCAGCGCGGCGAGGTGTTCGGCATCATCGGACGCAGCGGCGCCGGCAAGTCGTCGCTGATCCGCACCATCAACCGCCTGGAACGCCCCAGCAGCGGCCGGGTGCTGATCGACCAGGTGGACATCGGCGAATTCGACGAAGACCGCCTGGTGGCCCTGCGCCGACGCATCGGCATGATCTTCCAGCACTTCAACCTGATGTCGGCCAAGACCGTGTGGCACAACGTCGAGTTGCCGCTGAAGGTGGCCGGGGTGCCCAAGGCCCAGCGCCAGCGCAAGGTCCGCGAACTGCTGGAACTGGTGGGCCTGAAGGACAAGCACCAGGCCTACCCGGCGCAACTGTCCGGCGGCCAGAAGCAGCGGGTGGGGATCGCCCGCGCCCTGGTCCACGACCCCGAGATCCTGTTGTGCGACGAGGCCACCTCGGCCCTGGACCCGGAGACCACCCAGTCGATCCTCGGCCTGCTGCACGAGATCAACCAGCGCCTGGGCCTGACCATCATCCTGATCACCCACGAGATGGCGGTGATCCGCGAGATCTGCGACCGCGTCGTGGTGCTGGAACACGGGCGCATCGTCGAACAGGGGCCGGTCTGGGAAGTCTTCGGCAACCCGCAGCACGAAGTCAGCAAGACCCTGCTGGCACCCTTGCAACCTGAACTGCCCGAGGAGTTGCGCCAATGCCTGCGCAGCCATCCCGAAAGCGCCGCAGCAGCCGTGGTGCTGATCCTGCGCTTTACCGGTGCACAGCGCGACGAACCGGACCTGGCGGCGCTGTTCAACGCCCTGGGCGGACGCGTGCGGCTGCTGCAAGGTGGCGTGGAACGCATCCAGGGCCACGCCCTGGGGCAACTGCTGCTGGCGGTGCAGGGCTCGTCCCTGGACGCCGAGGCACTGCGCCAGCGCGCCAGGCACTGGGCACAACAGGTGGAGGTACTGGGCTATGTGGCTTGATCGCTTGTTGCAGGGCATTCTCGACACCCTGCTGATGGTCGGCGTGTCGTCGTTGATCGCCCTGCTGGCGGGGATTCCCCTGGCGGTGATCCTGGTCACCAGCGGCAAGGGCGGGATCTACCAGGCCCCGGCGCTGAACCGGGCGCTGGGGGCTTTCGTCAATCTGTTCCGCTCGATCCCGTTCCTGATCCTGATGGTGGCGCTGATTCCCTTCACCCGGCTGATCGTCGGCACCACCTACGGGGTGTGGGCGGCCGTGGTGCCGCTGACCATCGCCGCCACTCCGTTCTTCGCGCGGATCGCCGAAGTCAGCCTGCGCGAGGTCGACCACGGCCTGATCGAAGCGGCCCAGGCCATGGGCTGCCGACGCTGGCACATCGTCTGGCACGTGCTCTTGCCCGAGGCGCTGCCGGGGATCGTCGGCGGCTTCACCATCACCCTGGTGACCATGATCAACTCCTCGGCCATGGCCGGGGCCATCGGGGCCGGCGGCCTGGGGGACATCGCCTACCGCTACGGCTACCAACGCTTCGACAGCCAGATCATGCTCACGGTGATCGTGTTGCTGGTGCTCCTGGTGGCCGCAATCCAGCTCGGCGGCGACCGCCTGGCCCGGAAACTCAACAAGCGCTGATGCAGGCTGCGCACGGACGCGCAGCGGCCGCCGGTGTATATTCGGTCGGTCCCTCCCACAAGCCGCCTGCCGCCATGAAACTTGCCCCCGACGATCTCGATACCATCACCGCCACCACCCTGGGCCACTACAACCAGGTGGCCGAAGGCTTTCGCGAAGGTACTCGCGACCACGACGTCAGCCAGAACATCGACGCCCTGCTGCGGCATATCCAGGGCACCGCGCCCTTCACCCTGCTGGACTTCGGCTGCGGCCCGGGGCGCGACCTGCGCGCCTTCACCCGCCTGGGCCATGTGGCCATCGGCCTGGATGGCAGCCAGGAGTTCGCCCGGATGGCCCGGCAAGACAGTGGCTGCGAGGTCTGGCAGCAAGACTTCCTCAAGCTCGACCTGCCAGCGGAGCACTTCGACGGGATCTTCGCCAACGCCGTGCTGTTCCACGTCCCCGGCCAGGAACTGCCCCGGGTGCTCAAGCAACTGCATGGCACCTTGAAGCCCGGCGGCGTGCTGTTCAGCTCCAATCCCAGGGGCGACAACCAGGAAGGCTGGAACGGCGCCCGCTACGGCGCCTACCACGACCTCGCGGCCTGGCAGGCGCTGCTGACCGCCGCAGGTTTCGTCGAGCTGGAGCACTACTACCGCCCCGCCGGCCTGCCCCGGGAACAGCAACCCTGGCTGGCCAGCGTCTGGCGCAAGGCCTGACGAACACCCCTCCCCGTAGGAGCGAGCGGGCGGCGATCCGACTTGCCCGCGATAGCGATGCGCCTGATGCACCGCCATCGCGAGCACGCTTCGCTCCCAGGGATCAGCGGCTGTCCTGGTCCGGCTTGGGCTCCTTGATCCTGTACCAGGCCACGTACAGCGCCGGCAGGAACAGCAGGGTCAGCAAGGTGGCGATGATGATGCCGCCGATCATGGCGTAGGCCATCGGCCCCCAGAACACTTCCCGGGCGATGGGGATCATCCCCAGGCTCGCCGCCGCGGCGGTCAGCAGGATCGGCCGCCGCCGGTGGTGGGTGGCTTCCAGTACCGCATCCCAAGGGTCGTACCCGTCCTTCTCGTATTCATCGATCTGGGTCACCAGGATCACCGAGTTGCGGATGATGATGCCGATCAGCGCCAGGATCCCGAGGATCGCCACGAAGCCCATGGGCGTTCCCGTCGGCACCAGGGCCAGGACCACGCCGATCAGCCCCAGGGGCGCGACACTGGCCACCAGGAACATCTTCTGCACGCTGTGCAGCTGGATCATCAGGAAGGTCGCCATCAGGAACAGCATCAGCGGCACCACCTTGGCGATCGGTCCCTGGGCCTTGCCGCTCTCCTCCACGGTGCCGCCGGTGGCCACCGAATAGCCGGCCGGCAGGCCGGAGGCGAACCTGTCGATGGTCGGCTTGAGCTGCTTGACCAGATCGGTGGGCTGGATCTGGTCGCGCACCGCCGCCTTGATGGTGATGGTCGGCTTGCGGTCGCGGCGCCACACCAGGGGCTGCTCCAGCTCATAGCGCACACTGGCGAAGGCCAGCACCGGGATCGAGGTGCCGCTGGGGGTGACGATCTGCAGGTTCTGCAAGGTATCCGGTGAACCGCGCTCGCTGTCGTCGGCGCGGCCGACCACCTTGATCAGGTAGATGTCGTCATGCACCTGGGTCACCGTGGAGCCGCTGACGATGCTGTTCATCAGTTGCGCCACGTCTTCCGACGACAGGCCCAGTTGCCGCGCCTTGTCCTGGGCAATATCGATGCGCAGCACTTTGCCCGGCTCGTTCCAGTCGTAGATGATCTCGCCGATGTGCGAATTCTTGTCCAGCTCGGCGGCCAGCTCGATGGCGTGCTTGCGTACCTGGTCGATGTCCTTGCCGCTGACCCGGTACTGGATCGGCCGGCCCACCGGCGGCCCCATCTCCAGGGCCTGGACATAGCTGCCGATGCCGACGAAGTCCTGGCGCAGGCGCTTCTGCAGGCGCTCGGTCAGTGCGGTGCGCTGCTCCAAGCCCTTGCTGACGATCACCAGCTGGGCGTAGTAGGGATTCTGCAATTGCTGGTCCAGGGGCAGGTAGAAGCGGATCGCACCTTCGCCGATGTAGGTGCTCCAGCGCTCGATGTCCGGATCGTCCTTTAAGGTCGCCTCCAGTCGGTCCACCGCCCTGCGTGTCTCGTTGATCGAGGCGTTCTGCGGCAGGTTCAGGTCCACCAGGATCTCCGGCCGGTCGGAGGACGGGAAGAACTGGTTCTGCACGAAACGCATGCCGAACACCGAGGCGACGAACAACAGCACGGTGATGCCGATGGCCCACCAGCGATTGCGCATGGCCCACAAGAGGCCGCCATTGAAGGCCCGGCCGATCCGCCCCGGCTCCTCGGAATGAGGTTTGACGTCGGTGCTCAGGATATGCACGCCAATCACCGGGGCGAACAGCACCGCGACGATCCACGACACCAGCATCGCCACCGCGATCACCGCAAACAGGGTGAAGGTGTACTCCCCGGCCGAGCTGGCGTTCAGGCCGATGGGCACGAAGCCGGCCACGGTCACCAGGGTCCCGGTGAGCATCGGGAAGGCGGTGGAGGTATAGGCGTAGGTCGCCGCCTGCTCCTTGCTTTCACCCTTTTCCAGGCGCGTGACCATCATCTCCACGGTGATCATCGCGTCGTCCACCAGCAGGCCCAGGGCGATGATCAGCGCCCCCAGGGAAATACGCTGCATGGTGATGCCGCTGTACTCCATGAACAGGAAGACCATGGCCAATACCAGCGGGATCGAACAGGCCACCACCAACCCGGCCCGGACCCCGAGGCTGATGAAGCTCACCACCAGGACGATCACCACCGCCTCGAACAACGCGCTGGTGAAGCCACCCACTGCCTCCTCCACCACCTCGGCCTGGTCGGAGACCTTGTGCACGCCGACGCCCACCGGCAGGTCGGCGGTCAGCTGGTCCATGCGCGCATGCAGGGCCTTGCCGAAATCCTGGATATTGCCGCCCTTCTTCATGGCGATCGCCAGGCCGATGGCCGGCTGGCCGTTGAAGCGGAACATCGGGGTCGAGGGGTCGACGTAGCCACGGCTGATCTCGGCGATATCCGCCAGGCGATAGAAACGATCGTTGAGCCGCAGGTTGACCGTGGCCAGGTCCTTCTCCGAGGCGAACTGCCCCGAAGTGCGCACCGAGATCCGCTCCGGCCCGGCCTCGATCACCCCGGCCGGGGTCACCGCGTTCTGCGATTGCAGGCTTTGCAGCACCTGGCGCTGGTCGATCCCCAGGGCCGCCAGCTTGCGGGTGGAGAAGTTGAGGTAGATCACCTCGTCCTGCTCGCCGACCATCTCCACCTTGCCCAGGTTCGGCACCTCGCGGATCTGCGCCCGCACCTGCTCCACGTAGTCGCGCAGCTGGCGCATGCTCAGGCCATCGGCGGTGAAGGCGTAGATGGAGCCGAACACATCGCCGAACTCATCGTTGAACCCCGGCCCCTGCAAGCCCTGGGGAAACTCGCCACGGATGTCGTTGATCTTCTTGCGCACCTGGTACCAGATATCGGGGATGTCCTTGCCGCTGGTGGTGTCGCGCAGGTAGACGAACACCGTCGACTCGCCGGGGCGGGTGTAGCTCTTCACGTAGTCCAGGGAGTCGAGTTCCTCGAGCTTCTTCTCGATGCGGTCGGTGACCTGCTTGAGGGTCTCCTCCTGGGTCGCGCCAGGCCAGCGGGTCTGGATGACCATGGTCTTGATGGTGAAGGACGGGTCTTCCTCGCGTCCCAGGTTCATGTAGGAGAACACGCCCATCAACAGCGCCACGAACATCAGGTACCAGACGAAGGATTGATGCCTGATCGCCCACTCGGACAGGTTGAAGCTCCCTTTGCTGGCGGGCGTCATTGTGCTCGGTCCTCATCGATTTTGACTTTTTGCCCCGGCTTGAGGCTGTTGACGCCAGCGCTGACGATCCGCTCGCCGGGCTGCACGCCCTGGCTGATCAGCACCGAATCGCTGTCGCGGCTCAGTACCGTCACCTCACGGGGCGAGACAGTCAGGGCCTTGGGGTCGATGACCCAGATCCGGCTCTTGCCATCCACCTCTTGCAACGCAGTCGACGGCAGCTCGGTGCGCGGCGCGATGGCCGAGCTCAGGGTTACGCTGATGGCGGTGCCCAGGCGGAATGCCTCGGGGGTGTCCTTGAGGGTCAGGCGCGCCCGGCGGGTCCGGGTCGCGCTCTGGGCCTGGGGTTCGATCTCACGCACCGTGGCGCTGGTGCCGATGCTCGGATCCAGTTGCGCCGCGACCTGGAACACCACGTCCGCCGGCAACTGGTCCACCAGGTTCGCCGGCAGGTCGATCACCGCTTCCTTGACCTCGGGCCGGGCCAGGGTCACCACCTGCTGGCCGGCGCTCACCACTTGCCCGGCCTCGGCCTTCCAGGCGGTGACCACGCCACCGTGGTCGGTGTGCAACTCGCTGTAGCCGAGCTGGTCCCGGGCCTGCTGCACCGAGGCCCTGGCCTGGTCGAGGGAGGCGCGGGTGGTCTTCATGTCGGTCTGGGCCAGGTCCAGCTGGGCCTGGGCCCCGACCCCACGGTCGAACAGCTCCTGCTGGCGCCGGGCATTGGCCTGGGCATTGATCCACTGTGCCTGGACCCGGGCCAGGTCGCCCTGGGCCGCCCGCAACTGGTTCTGCTGGTCGGTGGGGTCCAGGGTCGCCAGCAAGTCCCCGGGGGCCACCTCGGCACCGACGTCGACATTGCGCTTGGCAATCCGCCCCGGCACCCGGAAGCCCAGGTTGGTTTCGTAGCGCGCCTGGATGTTGCCGGCAAAGCGTCCCAGGCTTTCCTCGGACTGCGGCGTCACCTGGAGCCACAGCACCGGACGCACCGGTTCAGGCGCCGGGTCCTCCTTCGAGCAACCTGGCAGCAACACCGCGGCACACCACAGCAAGGCCAGGCGCTTCATGGCTGCCTCCCCTGCTCGGTGGTCTTGCCGGCGATCTCCACCGGTACTCCCGGATACAGCAGTTGCCCGCCGGCCACCACCACCTGCTCACCGCCCTCGAGGCCTTCGCTGATGATCACCTTGCCGGTCAGGTAGCGCCCGACCTTGACCTTGTGCAGTTGCGCCCTGCCGTCAGCGTCCACCAGCCATACCGCCGGCTCGCGCAGGTCCTTGGTCAGCGCCGCCCAGGGCAGCAACACGCTGGCCTTGGCAGTGGCGCGAGCGGTGGCGCTGACCACCGAACCCAACTCCATGCCCGCCGGCAACGAATCGAGCTTGACCTTGACCTGCACCGTGCCGCTCTGGGCCGAGACCACCGGCGTCACTTCGCGGACCTTGCCGGTGGTGGTCACCTTGGGATTGTCCAGCAGGGCGATGGGGATGGTTTCCTGCCCCGGTGGCTGCATCACCAGCGACTCGTAGACGTTGAAGACCGCATCGCGCTCGCCATCCTGGGCCAGGCTGAAGATTGGCTGCGTCGCCTGCATCACCTGGCCGACCTCGGCCTGGCGGGCGGTGATCACCCCCGGGGCCTCGGCCACTAGTTCGGTGTAGCCCAATTGCTCGCGGGCATTGGCCAACTGGGCCTGGGCCGCGCTCAAGGCGCTCTGGCTGCTGCGCAGGGCGGCCTGGGCCGAGTCGTATTCGCTCTGGCTGGTGTAGCCCTTGGGCAAGAGTTTCTGCTGGCGGACGAACGCGGCGCTGGTCTGCTTGACCCGCGCCTGCTCGGCGAACACCGCGGCATTGGCCGAATCGACGTTGGTCTGCAAATCCTTGGGGTCGAGCCTGGCCAGTACCTGCCTGGCCTCGACCCGGTCGCCGACATCCACCAGGCGCTGGATGATCTTGCCGCCAACGCGAAACGACAGGTCGGTCTGGACCCGTGCCTGCACATCGCCGGTGAGGGTCACCGAAGCGGCGAATTCACTGTTCTCCACCTGCTGCACATGCACCCTTGGATGGTCCTTTTGCGCAGGCTGCTCCGCCCCGCAACCTCCCAGCAGGGCCAACAGGCAGAGCCCCACCACCCACTTCGTATCGAGACCAGCCATGCAGGCTCCTTTTGCTTGATCGATGCGCCGTGACGTTTACGACTGTGAGCTTAGAACAGGGTTCCACCCTTGCACTGTCCCCGCAGCGCAGGGTCTTGCTGCGTGCCCCGGAAGGTCCTGCCGGCCTTGGCGCAGCCTCGCTGCGCTCGACAGCGGCTACAGGTTCGCCCCGTGTCGCCGCCGCAGGGATGGCGCGACAAGAGCGCGGGGGATTGGGCACACTGCGCGGCAGGCAAAGGAGATCCGGCATGCTCAAGACCCTGGCGGTGGCCAATTACCGCTCCATCAACAAACTGGTGATTCCCCTCGCTCGGCTGAACCTGATCACCGGCGCCAACGGCAGTGGCAAATCCAATCTGTACAAGGCCCTGCGCCTGTTGGCGGAAACCGCCCAGGGTGGGGTGGTCAACGCCCTGGCCCGGGAGGGCGGGCTGGACTCGACCTTCTGGGCCGGGCCGGAAACCATCAGCCGACGCATGAGCCGGGGTGACGTGGCAGTCCAGGGCGGTCCACGCAAGACGGTCAAGCGCCTGCAACTGGGCTTTGCCAGTGAAGATTTCGGCTACGCCATCGGCCTCGGACTACCCGACTCCAGTGGGCATTTCATGCTTCCCGGCCACAGCCTGCCGATTCCATCGCGCTTCACCCTCGACCCCAACATCAAGCGCGAAAGTATCTGGGGCGGTGCGCTGTATCGGTCGGCCAGCGTGCTCGTGGATCGCCAGGGTCCGATGGTACGGGCTCGCGACGGGCGACAGTGGGAAGTACTGACGCAACACATCTCCAGCGGCGACAGTCTGTTCGACCAAGTGGGCAACCTGCGCTCATCGCCAGAAGTCTTGCACCTGCGCGAGCAGATCCGCGGCTGGCGCTTCTACGATCACTTACGCACCGACAGCCAGGCCCCCGCGCGCCGAGCGCAACTAGGTACCCGCACCCCGGTTCTGCACCATGACGGCCGGGACCTGGCGGCGGCCTTGCAAACCATCATCGAGGTCGGCGACCAACAAGCCTTGCACGACACCATCAGCGATGCTTTCCCGGGTTCCAGCCTGGAGATCGATGCTGTACCCGGAGGCTTGTTCGAAGTGCGTTTCCGCCAGGAAGGCTTGTTGCGCCCGCTGTCGGCGGCGGAGCTGTCGGACGGCACCCTGCGCTACCTGCTGTTGGTGGCGGCCCTGCTGACCCCGAGACCGCCGACGCTGATGGTGCTCAACGAACCGGAAACCAGCCTGCACCCCGACCTGCTGCCGGCGCTGGCGCGCCTGATCATCCGTGCCTCGGAGCAGTGCCAGGTGTGGGTGGTGTCCCACGCCCGGCGCCTGATCGCAGCCCTGCAGGAAGACCCGCAGTGCAACTGCATCGTGCTGGAAAAGGAGCTGGGCCAGACAGGTATCGTCGGCCAGCGCCTGCTCGACGAGCCCGCCTGGTACTGGCCCGATTGAGCCGCCAGAAAAGCATCACGGGCAAGCTTCGCTCCCAAGGTCTGTGTAGGAGCGAGGCTTGCCCGCGATGGCGTACTCAAGAGCGCCTCAAGCGCCCGGGGCGGATCACCCCTGCCACTTGCCGCCTTCGACGATCACGCTGTCGGGGTTGGTGTCGTCGCTCAGTTCCTTGCGCACGTACTGGTCGTACAGCTTGAGCAGGTACTTCTGCTCGCCCAGCTTGGCCAGCTCGGCATTGACCCAGTCACGCAGCTCGGTGTTGCCCTTCTTCACCGCCGGGGCGATCGGCGCCTGCTCGCCCAGGGTCTGCGGCAGCACGCGGTAGCCCGGGTTCTGCTTGGACCAGCTGAACAGGATCAGGTTGTCCTGGGCGTAGGCATCGCCACGGCCATTGGCCAGGGCCTGCAGGGACTCGGTGTTCTTCTCGAACTTGAGCAGCTTCCAGTCCGGGTGGTTCTGGGTCAGCCAGATATCCGCGGTGGTGCCGGTGGTGACGATGGTGGTGCGGCTCGCCAGGTCATCCAGGCTTTTCACCGGGCTGCCCTCGGGCACCAGGGCCTGGACCGCGACCTTGAGGTTGGGGTTGGTGAATTCCACCGCTTCCTTGCGCTCGGGGGTCACGGTCATGTTGGCCAGGATCAGGTCGACCTTGTCGCTTTGCAGGAACGGAATGCGGCTGGCCGGCTCCACGGCGACGAACTCCACCTTGTTCTCGTCGCCCAGCAGGTCCTTGGCGAACTGGCGGCCGATGTCGGTATCGAAGCCCACGTAGCGCCCGGCCTCATCGACGAAACCGAACGGCGGCTTGTCGGTGAACACGCCGACAATCAGCTTGTCCCGGGCCTTGATCTTGTCCAGGTAGCTGGCCGCCGGCGCAGCGCTGGCGGCACTGGCCGCAGGCTTGGAGGCCTCGGAAGATTTATCGCAGCCAGCCAGCAGGGCCAGGCCGAACAGCGGTAGCAACAGCAGTGAAGACTTGACGGTTTTCATAAGAGCTCCAGTTCCTTTCTAGGGGCTTTCTTGGGTAATGCTTCGACGAACGAGAACTTCTCCAGGAACTGCTGCGCGCGAACGGTCTGCGGGTTCGTGAAGAAAGCTTCGGGGGTGTTCTGCTCGAGGATGCGGCCAGCGTCCATGAACACGATGCGGTCGGCTACGGCCCGGGCGAAGGCCATTTCATGGGTGACGATCAGCAGCGTCATGCCGTCCCGGGCCAGGCCCTGGATCACTTGCAGCACTTCCTTGACCATTTCCGGATCCAGCGCCGCGGTGACCTCGTCGAACAGCATCACCTGGGGGTTCATGCACAGCGAGCGGACGATGGCGATGCGTTGCTGCTGGCCGCCGGACAGCTGCCGGGGAAACGCCTGGCGCTTGTCCGCCAGCCCGACCCGTTCCAACAGCGCCTCGGCCTGGGCCTGGGCCTCGCGGCGCTGGCGCTTCTGCACCTTGAGCGGGCCGAGGAGGATGTTGTCCAGCACGTTCATGTGGGGAAACAGGTGATAGCTCTGGAACACCATGCCGATCTGCTGGCGTACCTGGCGCCAGTCGGTGGCCGGGTCCAGCAGCTCGCGGCCGGCGAAGCGCAGGTGGCCACCCTGGGCGCTTTCCAGGCCGTTGAGGCAGCGCAGCAGGGTGCTCTTGCCGCAGCCGCTGGGGCCGAGGATGACGATCACCTCGCCCGACGCCACGCTCAGGTCGATATCGCGCAGCACCTGCTGCGAGCCGAAGAACTTGTTGAAACCCTGGAACTCGATCAATGCGCTCATGCTTGCGTCCAGCGCCGCTCCAGCACGCGGGAGGCGGCCGACAGCGGGTAGCAGATGAAAAAGAAAAACAGGAACAGGACGCCGTAGATCAGCACCGACTCGTAGGTACGCTCGATGATCTGCTGGCCGACCTTGATCACGTCCACCACGCCGATCAGCACCGCCAGGGAGCTGGTCTTGATGATCCGCGTGTAGACGTTGATGGTCGGCGGCGTCATGCGCTTGAGGGCCTGGGGCAGCAGCACGTGGCCATACAGCTGCAACGTCGACAGGCCGATGGACAACCCCGCCTCACGCTGGCCCCGGGGCAGCGAACGCAGCGCCCCGCGCACCACCTCGCCGACCTCGCTGGCGCCCCACAGCGACAGCACCAGCACCGCACAGGTGAAGCTGGGAATGCTGATGCCGAAGAAGATCGGGAAGCCGAAGAACAGCAAGTACAGCCAGACCAGCACCGGGATCGCCCGGAACAGCTCCAGGTAGAGGCGCAGCGGCACATCCAGCACTCGCCGCTGCAGGCTGCACAGCACGCCATAGAGCACGCCGCCCAGGGTGCTGAAGAGGATGCTCAGCAAGGAAATCGACAAGGTCTGCTCGGCGCCCCGGGCCAGTTGCGGCAGGGACACCAGCAGCAGCTCAAGACCCGAACTGGCCATGTTGCAGCCTCCTTTCCAGGTAGCTGAGCAACAGCGACAGCGGCAGGAACAGCAGCACGCAGATCAGCGTCAGCACCGCCAACATCTCGTAGGTCTTGTAGTACAGGGCGATGTAGCTCTTGGTGGTGTAGAGGATCTCCGGCACCGCCACCGCCGAGACCACGGTGGTCTCCTTGAGCAGGAAGATGAAGTTGGCGAACAGCGACGGCAGGCTGAGGATGCCCGCCTGGGGCAGGATCACATAGCGCAGCAGCTGCCAGCGCGACAGGCCGATGGAGCGCCCCGATTCCAGCTGGGCCAGCGGCACCGCCTCGACCCCGGCGCGCAGCACCTCGGTGAGATAGGCACCGCCGAGGAAAGTCATGGTGATGATCGCCGCGGTGAAGCCTGAGACCTTGATCCCCAGGGCCGGCAGGGCGAAGTAGACGAAGAACAGCTGGATCAGCAACGGCGTGTTGCGCGCCAGCTCCACGTACAGGCCGATCAGGCGGTGCACATAGGGCGTGCGGAACACCAGGAAGGCAGCGTTGATCAACGCCACTAGCAGGGAGGTACCGATGGCGATCAGGCCGACCTGCAGGGTCACCCCCACGGCCTTGAGGAACGCCGGCAGGGTGCTGAGGATGAAAGCGTAGTCGAGGGTCATTGAACGTCCTGGACGTCGCCGGGATACGGCGACGGTGATGCAGTCCATGGGGCGATGGGTAATCGCCGGGCTGAGCGCGACTCTAAAGCTATAAAAAGCAGAATTTAAATACCGTTAAGGCATATTGATATCACCCAAAAACCTAACCCGCGGATTTGCCGGGCTGGCATCCAGCGACTACCTTTTTGCCTGCCTGCCGGGTTCATGAGGACCGGGGCATTTCCCAGGACGCGCAGCTTCACAAGGACGATGACCATGGCCGATGAAAAGACTCCGCAACCGCTCGATCCCCATGACTTGCTCAAATGGCTCATGGCCTTGCGCCGGGCCATGCAGCCGGCGGGCTGACGCTGGCCAAAGATCCCAGCAATAAAAAACGCCGACGCTGGCCTAGCCGTCGGCGTTCGAACCTTGAAGGGGTTGGTCCGGTGGACAGCCTAGCCCATCAGAAGGCCGGCAATACCGCGCCGCTGTATTTCTTCTCGATGAAAGCCTTCACTTCAGGGCTGGTCAGGGCCTTGGCCAGCTTCTGGATGGCCGGGCTGTCCTTGTTGTCCGGACGGGCCACCAGGTAGTTCACGTAGGGCGAGTCGGCGCCTTCGATCACCAGCGCATCCTTGGCCGGGTTCAGGCCGGCTTCCAGGGCGTAGTTGGTGTTGATCATGTCCAGGTCAACCTGGTCCAGGACCCGTGGCAGCATGGCCGATTCCAGTTCCCTGAACTTGAAGTTGTGCGGGTTCTTGGCGATGTCCTTCGGAGTGGACACGGCGTTCTTCGGATCCTTGAGTTCGATCAGGCCGGCCTTGTGCAGCAGGATCAGCGCACGACCGCTGTTGCTGCCTTCGTTGGGGATGGCGATGCTGGCGCCGTCCTTCAGCTCGGCCAGGCTCTTGACCTTCTTCGAGTAGCCGCCGAAAGGCTCGACATGCACGCCGATCACGGTCTCCAGGTGGGTGCCCTTGCCTTCGTTGAAGTTCTTCAGGTACGGCAGGGTCTGGAAGTAGTTGGCGTCCAGGCGCTTCTGGTCCACTTGCACGTTGGGCTGCACGTAGTCGGTGAAGACCTTCACTTCCAGGTCCACGCCTTCCTTGGCCAGGGTCGGCTTGATCAGCTCGAGGATCTCGGCGTGCGGCACTGGGGTCGCGGCGACGACCAGCTTCTCGCCGGCCTGGGCGATACCGGCGCCCAGGGCTGCCGCCAGTGCGGTGAACAACAGAACTTTTTTCATGGGATGTCCTTAGGTGTCGGGGTCCGACGACGGCTTCAAACAGGGAGTGGATCGGGATACTGGTGAAGTGCCACTGCTGGCGTGAACCGGACAATACCGAGATTTTTTATTCCCGAAAAATATCTTTTATTCAATTTCATATTCCATTTTGTTCATACAGCCGAAAAGCCCCTTGCCAGAGCGCTCGCCCTATCGCAGCACCCGGCGAAGGTTGCACCGCTGTCGAGCGCGGCAAGGCTAGGTCAAGGCCGGCAGGGCCTTCAGGCAGGCCATTGAGCGGACTTCTTGGCGGCCGCTACGCGCCCTTACGCAGCCTGTAGCCGCTGTCGAGCCTGCGAGGCTGCGCACGAGGACGCAGTCCTCGCGCAACGAACTCCGCCCAAATCTCGTAGCGCCTGGACAGACAGGCGCTCCGCGCCCGGGCGCAGCCTGCGCCAGCGCCTACACCGCCAGCAGTTGCTTGAGGGCGGCGCGATCCGCCTCGGTGCCGGACTCGAGGATCCCGCGTACCAGCAGGCGCACCTGCTCCAGGGGCGCGGCCTGGGACGGCAGGTTGAGGTGTTCCGGAAGAATTTCCCCCCCATCGCTGACCAGCAGGGCGAAGTGAATGACGTTCTCCAGCTCGCGGGTATTGCCTGGCCAGCTGTGGCGCTCCAGGACCTGTTGCGCGGCTTCGCTGATCAGCGGCACGGGCAGGTCCAGGCGCTGGCTGTAGATCCCCAGGAAGTATTCGGCCAACGATTCGATATCCCCCACCCGCTCGCGCAGGGCCGGCAGCTCCAGCTGGCCCTCGCTCAGGTAGCGATACAAGCGCTCGTGGAACTTGCCCGCCGCCACCGCCTGGGCCAGGTCGATGCTGGTGGCCGCCACCAGGCGCACATCCACCGGGCTTGGCTGCTGCGCGCCGACCCGGGTCACCTCGTGGTTCTCCAGGGCCGCCAGCAGCTTGGTCTGGATCGGCAGCGGCAGGTCGCCGATCTCGTCCAGGTACAGGGTCCCGCCATTGGCCGAGCCGAACCAGCCGGCCCGGCTGCTGGCCGAGCCGCTGAAGCTGCCCGCGGCATAACCGAACAGCTCGGCGTCGGCGTAGGTCGGGCTGATGGCCCCGCAGTTGACCGAGACGAACAACCCGCCACGATCGCTGGCGCGGTGGATATGCCGGGCCAGCAGCTCCTTGCCGGTGCCGGTCTCGCTACGGATCAGCACCGAGGTCGAACGCGGCGCCAGTTGCTCCAGCTCCTCGCGCAGCTGGCGCGAACGCGGATCGACGAACACCAGCGCCTTGGCGCGGATGCTCAGGGGGCTTTTCTCGGCATCGGGAAAGGTCAGCAACGGCTGGCCGAAGGGGGTATGCGAACTCATGGCGGACTCCCGCCCCAAGGTGCCTGGAGGCGGGGGCGTTTAAACGAAAGAAGAAAACTCAGGCACGACGCAGGGCGTGCTGTTCCATGCGGTTTTGCAGGCGGTAGAGATAGGCGAAGCCCTGTTCCCAGCGATGGTGGCCGGACTTGACGTTGATATGCCCGGCACCGGCCAGGATCCCGGCCTCGGCGCCCCAGTCCCGGGCCAGCTCCAGGGCTCGCGCCGCGCTGACCGCGCTGTCGTTGTCCGAGCTGACCACCTGGCTGGGGAACGGCAGCAGGCCCCGGGGGATCGGGGCGAAATTGCGCAGCGCCGGGACACAGGCCGGACGCTCCACGTCCGCCGGCGCCACCAGCAGCGCGCCACGCACCTGGCGCAAGGCCGCCAGCGGCGCCCGCGCCGCCCAATGGACCACGGTGACGCAACCCAGGCTATGGGCGATCAGGATCACCGGGGTGTCATCGGCGGCAATGGCTTCGGCCAACGCGGCGACCCAGTCTTCCCGGCGCGGCGTCAGCCAGTCGGCCTGCTCCACTCGCGCACTGTTGGGCAGGCTGCGCTGCCAGTGGCTTTGCCAATGATCTTCTGGCGATCCCTGCCAGCCCGGCACAATCAAGTAGCGAATGGATTCGTTGCGCATGGGGAACTCTCCTGCTGCGTGTCTGTTCCCGAACGAGTATAGGGAGGGGATTTATATTGGTTAAGGAATAAGAAGCTATTTATTAAGACCTATAAAGAATATAAAACCCAACCCGCTCCACCTCGTGCAATCGCTGCCGCAGGCTGCGCAACGGCCGCCCGGGAGCCCATTCCACCGCGCACTTGAAGGCCCTGCGGGCCTTGGCGCAGCCTCGCTGCGCTCGACAGCGGCTACAGGGCCACAACAAAAAAAAGGCCGCACCCTGCCAAGGAGACGGCCTGAAAAGTCGTGGCTTTGTTGCTCGGTATCAGCGGGCGGTGATCACCGACAGCTTGGTGATGCCCGCACGCTCGATGGACGCCATGGCCCGGGCCACCTCGCCGTAGTTGACGCCATCGTCGGCCTGCAGCTGGACGCGGACTTCCGGGTCCTTCTGCTTGGCCGCTTGCAGGTTGGTTTCCAAGAGATCCGGTTGGATCTCGTCCTTGTTGATAAACAGCTTGCCGGTGCCATCGATGCTCACCACCAGCGGGTCCTTCTGCTCCACCGGGGCCACGGCCTCGGTCTTGGGCAGGTTGATGGGAATGGCGTTGGTCAAGAGCGGCGCGGTGACGATGAACACCACCAGCAGCACCAGCATCACGTCCACCAGCGGGGTGACGTTGATCTCGCTCAGTACCTCGTCGCTATCCTGGGTCGAGAAGGCCATGTCAGGAGGCCTCCTTCACTTTGTGGCCGGAGCCTTGGGCCGCGACCTTGTGCGCGGCCGGGTGGATCAGCACACGGAACGAACTCTTCTGCGCCAGGCTGTAGAAGTCATGGGCGAAGTCATCGAGGTCGGCGGCGGTCAGCTTCAGGCGCCGCAGGAAGTAGTTGTAGACCAGCACCGCCGGCACGGCGACGGCGATCCCCACGCCCGTGGCCACCAGCGCCGCGCCAATAGGCCCGGCCACGGTTTCCAGGCTGGCCGAGCCCGCGGCGCTGATGCCCTTGAGCGCTTCCATGATCCCCCATACGGTGCCGAACAGGCCGATGAAGGGCGAGGTGCTGCCGATACTGGCAACCACCGCCAGGCCTGTCTCAAGGGAGCGGCGCTCACGCACGATCTGCTGGCGCAGGGCACGCTCGAGCCGGTCCTGGTGGTTGATCGCCTGGCTCAGGTCGGCGGCGTGGGCGGCATCGCCCACCTGGATCGCCGCGTAGCCGGCCTGGGCCACCCGGGCCGCCGCACCGGGCTGGGTTTCGCTCAGGGGCGCGGCGGAGTCCAGGCTCGACGCCGCCCAGAACTGATTGTGGAACTTGCGATCCTGGGCCTTGAGGCGGGCGAACTGCACGCCCTTGACCAGGGCCAGGCCCCAGGTGGCGACGGAGAAGACCACCAGCAGCCAGATCACCGCGCTTTCGATGGATTCCAGTGGAGATGCCAGTAACGTCATGATGTGTTCCCTCTATAAGCGTGTGGATCGGGCCTTGTGGCTCAATGGATCTTGAAATCGATAGGTACGCTGACCCAGCCGTCCTGGGCCACGTCGCCCTGCTTGGCCGGGACGAAGCTCCAGCGCTTGACCGCGGCCAGGGCCGCATCGTCGAGTTGCTGGCGCCCACTGCTCTTCTGGATCTGGATCTCTCCCGGCTTGCCGCTGGCCAGCACGTGCACCCGAAGCAGCACCGTGCCTTCCCAACCCCGCCGCTGGGCCAGGGAGGGGTATTCCGGTGCCGGATTCTTCAGGTACGCGGCGCTGGCCGAAGCCGGGGTCACCGGAGCGGGAGCCGCTGGCGCGGGCGGGGCCGGGGCGGCCACCGGCGCGACCGGCTGCGGCGCTGCCGGAGCCTGCTGCACTGGCTTGGGCGCGGGCTTGGGTTCGGGCTTGGGCAGCGGTTTTGGCTTGGGCTTGGGCACCGGCTTGGGTGGCGGCGGCTTCACTGCCAGCTCGTCCTCCACCGGCGGCGGTGGCTCCACCACCGGCTGGACCGGCTGCGGTGGCGGCGGCTCGACCACCGGTGGCGCCGGATGCGAGAACTCGATGGTCATGGGCGGGATTTCCGGCGGCACGATGGGCAGCACCGGAGTGGGCTTCTGGCTCAGCCAGTAGATCACCGCGCCGTGCAACACCAGGGCCGCCACTCCCAGGAGAATCGCCTCGCGCCGGCGCAGCACCCGCTTGGGTGTGCGTTGCAGCCGAGCCTGGCCCAGCGGCAAGCGATGCGGCCGGCCGAGATCGACCAACTCGCCGCTGGGTGCCTGGCGCCACGGCACCTCCTGCGCGCTGGCGACGGTCTGGACATTGCCCATTGATTCACTCCCTACGATCTTCTGCGGATAACCGGCACCAGCGCCCTGACTCCCCCGCGCAACGGTGCCGTGGGGTCCATGATCCGCGCCCCTCGCTTATCTCTTAAAGTAATCTTTCAAGTTATATATAGACCCGCATGGAATATACAAAACTCGTGAAACCCTCCAGGCCGCGTGAATCAAGGGCTGCAGCCGCAACGGCGAAAGTCCATGCCTTGCCGGCATGAAAAATATTCCCGCAAGGCATCGAAAACACCTGGATAGCAGCCTCGATACAACTAACCAGAAGCAACGGCCCACAACTAAACTCAAACTCCGGGCACGACAAAGCCGCTGGAACATCACGCAAAGTTAATATCGACTAGCGGATATCCAGCGGCTGTCAGTTATCGAACTCGTTACTGCTTGAGGAATTCACCACTCAGGCCGACCACATCACCGCTGAAGTTGCTGCGGGCTCCGGACGCACGCAACCGAGCGTAGTTGTGATCGGCGGAAAACAGCGCCCAGGCCTGGGTCAACTCTCCGCTGAACGAACCGTTGGCGTCGTTGCCATCGGTCACGACCAGGCGGGCGTCGGCGTTGGAGTCTGCATAGGTGCCATTGATGCTCGACATGATGCAGGTTTCCTTATGCAGTTAAAGGTTTCTTCCAATGAAGCAAGTTCAAGAAGAACTCACGAAACCAGCATGGCCGGCACCCAAAAAGTTGCCCAAGACAAACTTGAGTTACAACTAATCAAATAGCTATAGAGTCCAGCACGCCCCCTACAGGCCATATCCACGCCAAGGCAACTTATAACTTTCCGGCCGCCAGCACGCGCAACTGCTCCTGCAATGCCTTGCCTGCCCGGCTCAAGCCGCTGCCGGCATACAGGGCCAGGCGCACGCCCTGGATATCCGGCAGGCCGCTGGCGGCATCGAGGATGCGGTGCTGCTTGCCCAGCACCCGTACCGGCAACAGGCTGATCCCCAGGCCCGCGCCCACCGCCGAGCAGACACTGGCCAGGCTGGCGCTGGAATAGGCGATGCGCCAGGGCCAACCGCCCACTTCCAGGTGGTGGAGCATTTCCTGGCGGTACAAGCCCCCCACGGGAAAGGCCACCAGCGGCAGCGGTTCGCGCCCGAAGGCCGGTTGCCGGAGGCTATCGGCCCAGCACAACGGCTCGGGCCAGGAATCCAGGCAGTCGTCGCCATGGCCCATCTGCTTGACCAGCAACAGGTCGAACTCGCCACGCCGGTATTGGCGCAGCAACTCCGGCCCCAGGCCGCAAGTGACCTCCAGGCGCACCGCCGGGTAGTCGCGGCCAAACCGTGACAGCAACGGCATCAGGCGCTCGGCGGCATAGTCCTCCGGCACGCCCAGGCGCAGCACTTCTTCACTGCGCTGGTTGATCAGCACGTCGCTGGCCTCTTCGTGCAGCGCCAGGATGCGCCGGGCATAGGCCAGCAACCGCTCGCCCTCTACAGTCGCCGCCACCAGGCGCTGGTCGCGGTCCAGCAACTGGCAGCCCAGGCTTTGCTCCAGGCGTCGAACCTGCTGGCTCACGGTGGACTGGGTCAGGTGCAGGCGCTCGGCGGCGCGGGTGAAATTCTGGCAGTCGGCGACTGCCACGAAACTGCGCAACAACACGGGATCGAACATCGCCAAACCATTCTGATAGCCACTGATTGGCATGATTATATTTAATTTCAGAATACCCAGGGGCTTGCCCATACTCGTCGCTCATCAGTCGGAACGGGAGGTTTGCATGGGGTTCAACCGGTCCTTCAAACGCGGCCTGTTGGCCGCCGGCCTGCTCACGGCGGGAGGGGTAATGGCCAGCGACAATGCATTGCTCGAAGCAGTACGCAACGGACAGTTGCAGCCAGTACGCGAGCTCATCGCCCAGGGCGCGCCGCTCGACGACCGGGACCCGGATGGCAGCAGCCCGCTACTGCTGGCCACCCGCGGCAACCAGGTGGAGATCGCCCGGGCGCTGATCGAGGCCGGCGCCGACGTCAACCGCAAGAACCTGATGCAAGACAGCCCCTACCTGCTGGCCGGGGCCAGCGGCCACGACGAGATCCTCAAGCTGACCCTGGCCCATGGCGCCGACCTCAAGAGCACCAACCGCTACGGCGGCACGGCGCTGATCCCGGCCTGCGAGCGCGGCCACGAAACCACCGTGGGGTTGCTGATCGCCGCCGGGGTCGACCTGGACCACGTCAACCGCCTGGGCTGGACCTGCCTGCTGGAGGCGATCCTGCTCTCCGATGGCGGCCCGGCGCACCAGCGCATCGTCAGCCGGCTGATCGCCGCCGGCGCCGACCTGAACCTGCCGGACCGCGCCGGGATCAGCCCCCTGCGCCATGCCGAACAACGCGGCCAGGAGGCCATCGCCAAATTGCTGCGCGAAGCCGGGGCTTCCTGAGCTCGCGCAGTGCACGCCGGAGACTTGCATGCATAACGATCAACACTTCCTCGAACGAGCCGTGGCCCTGGCCCGACGCAACGTCGAGCAGGGCGGCCGGCCCTTCGGCGCCTTGCTGGTACGCGACGGCCAGGTGCTGGCCGAGGCGGTCAACGAAATCCACCTCAGCCAGGACCCCACCGCCCACGCCGAATTGCTGGCGATCCGCAGCGCCAGCCAGCAACTGGGCCCGCGCCTGGACGGCTGCGTGATCTACGCCAGCGGCCAGCCCTGCCCGATGTGCCTGGCGGCCATGCACCTGTGCGGCATATCCCGGGCGGTGTTCGCCGCCAGCAACCAACAGGCGGCGCCGTTCGGCCTGTCCACCGCGGCGATCTACGAACAACTGGGCCTGCCCCTGGCCGCCCAGCGCCTACTGGTGCAGCACCTGCCACAGGCGGCGATGCAGGCTATCTACCAGGATTGGCAAGACCGTCATGCCGCGCACTGAACCAGCGTTCAAGACCTTCGCCGGCTGGGCCTTGCTGGTGTGCCTGGGGCTCAACCTGCGGCCGATCCTCAGTTCGGTCAGCCCGCTGCTGGGACAGATCCGCGAAGCCACCGGCATGAGTTTCCAGAGCAGCGCCTGGCTCACCAGCCTGCCGGTGATCTGCATGGGCCTGGTGGCACTGCTGGGTGTGCGCATCGAAGCGCGCCTGGGAGAGCGCCACGGGGTTTCCCTGGGCCTGCTGCTGGTGCTTTTGGCCTGCCTGGCGCGCCTGTACTTCGGCCAGGCACCAGCCTTGCTGGCTTCCGCCCTGCTGGGCGGCGCCGGCGTCGCGCTGATCCAGGCCCTGGTGCCGGCGCTGATCAAGCGCCAATTCCAGCATCGAGTGGCCCTGGCGATGGGCGTGTATTCGGCCTCGCTGATGGGCGGTGGCGGGCTCGCCGCACTGCTCAGCCCGCAAGTGGCCCTGCACTTCGCCAGCTGGCGGATGGGCCTGGGAGTCTGGCTGCTACCGGCCATGGCGGCCCTGATGCTGTGGACCTGCCTGCCCCTGGGCGCCGCCCGCCGCCCGGGTGCCCGATCCGTGACTGACAGCCTGTGGAGCAACCGCCGGGCCTGGCTGCTGGCGCTGTACTTCGGCCTGGTGAACTGCGGCTACATGAGCATGGTGGCCTGGCTCCCGGCCTACTACCTGCAGATGGGCTGGAGCGCCACGCTGAGCGGTTCGTTGCTGGCGTTCATGACCGTGTTCCAGGTCATCGCCGCGCTGTTGATGCCAGCCCTGGCCCAACGCAGCGTCGACCGTCGGCCTCTGCTGGGCATCAGCCTCACCGCCCAGGCCCTGGGCTTTCTCGGCCTGGTGCTGTGGCCGCTGCAAGCACCGCACCTGTGGGTGGCGCTGATCGGCTTCGGCCTGGGCGCCTGCTTCGGCCTGAGCCTGATCCTCACCCTGGACCACCGCCGCGATCCCCGGGCGGCCGGGCAACTGGCGGCCTTCGTCCAGGGCGTGGGGTTCTTGCTCAACGCCGTCTCGCCCTGGCTCACCGGCTGGCTGCGCCAGGTCACCGGCGAGTTCACCAGCGCCTGGTGGGTGCTGGTCGCCGGTGCCGTGGCGATGCTGCTCCTGACCCGCATCTTCAGCCCGTCCAGCTACCAGCCCAGTGCCCGTTTCGACACCGCCGCACACGCCGCATGAGCCTGGGGCCGGGTCCATCGGGCGGCTCGTGCCGAGCCGTGCGCAGCCTGCGCCAGCGGCTACACGCAACCCTGTAGCCGCTGTCGAGCGCAGCGAGGCTGCGACCGGGCGCGCAGCGCCCGCAACACCAGCAACGCGCTGCGGCAGGTCACCGATGAACAGCAAACAACGGCCACCGGCCGGGACTCGATGGAGTGGGCCAAAGCAATAAACGTTGGAGCGCGGGGAAATATTAGGGGAAATAAATTATTGTAATTCGATAATTATTTATCAATAATCCGTCACCCCCACAGCTTTGCAAGGAATACCCGATGCCCCTCCAAAACAATGGTTCTGCCCAATACCGGTTACGCCGGGTCGGCATGCTGGCCGCGATCCTGGCCTGGGTCATGGGCATCGTGGAAATCGGCGGCAACGCCGGGCTCTGGATCTACAGCAAGGACCAGGTCCTGGGCGCCCTGCTCGGGGTCTTCGCCGAACACTGGCCACGCCTGCTGGAAGCCGACTTCAAGCCCTCCACCCTGAGCTTCGCCCTGCTGGTGATCCTGGACTTCCTGCCATTGCTGCTGTCGAGCTTCGCCCTGTGGCTGACCGGGGTGTTCTTCATGCGCCTGTCCCGGGGAGAAACCTGGAGCGATCGCAACATCCGCATCCTCTGGCGCGTAGGCATGCTATGGATCATCGCCCCGGCCACTTTCCCGATGATGGAGACCCTGCAAGGCCTGGCCCTGTCCATCGACCTGCCGCCCGGCGAACGCATCCTGCAGATCTCCGCTGGCTTCTCGTCCTACGCCGCGTACGAAGTGGTCAAAGGAATCTTGCTGTGCTCGTTTTCCATTATCATGCGCGACGCGAAAATCCTCAGTGATGAGCACAGTCACTACATATAGACCAATGAGATGACCATTATCGTTCGGCTTGACGTTGTCATGGCTAAAAACAAGATTCGCTCGAAAGAGCTGGCCGCCATCCTGGGCATTACCGAGGCCAATCTGTCGTTGCTGAAAAATGGCAAGGTCAAGGGGATGAAAATCGAGACCCTCGACAAACTCTGCGCCGCACTCGACTGCCAACCCGGCGACTTGCTGGAGTACCAGGCAGACTGAGACTGCGTCTCCCCCCTTCGCGTGTGTTTGCTCGAGTCCAGACCGTTAAAGCCTGTTCCAAGCCCTCCTGTTATCCACTGGCTGACTCATGACTCGTACTCTGCTCTACCCGCTGTTGCTGCTCGTCTCCCTGTTGACCGGCTGCGCCAATAAACTCGACGTGGCGATCGACGCCACCCCAGCCCAAGACTACTACTTCGATCGCCACGCCCCGGTACTGGTGACCGTCAACGGCGCCAAGGATGCCCAGGCCCTCAAGGCCAGCTACTACCTGCGCGACATGGTCGCCGCCCTGCATGGCATGGGCTTCACCAAGGTGTATACCGAGTCGGCATTGCCGAAGGATCATCCACCGTTTCGCCTGAACATCGCCCTGGATGTGGGCAGCAAAAGGACCAGCTACCGCTACACCGCCACCGACTACGCCTCGGTGCCCAGCAGTACCAAGACCACGTGCATGCCCGGCAAGCACCAGCAGACCGTGTGCACCAGCACCCCGACCATGTCCTACCGCGCCGTCGGCTCCTCGGAGCGCACCGCCTACACCACCCTCTCGACCTTCAACATCAAGGCCAAGGACGAGCAGAGCCGGCGCACGGTGTTCGTACTGCGGGCCTCGTCCTATAACGAGGATTGCCAGGACGCCAAGATCGAGGATTTGCTGGTGCAGGAGAGCCTGGACAACCTGGACTTTCGCAACCGGGTCCAGCGCCACTACAGCGTGACCCTGCCCGAAGGCCAGAGCTGCAAATAAGCGCCTACCGCGCACCAGGCGGCGCGCCTACAATCGCCCCTCGATGCCGTCCCCCATCGGCGGGCACGGCCCTTGAGCACAAGGTGCATGTCGAGCATGACCCTGGATTGGAACGCCTGGGAAATAGAACCCGGATCGACGGTGGACGAACACCTGATCGCCCAGGTGCAGCAACGCCTGGGCGTCGAGTTACCGCCGCTGTACCTGGAACTGGTGCGCTACGCCGAGGCCGCCACGCCAGGAATCGGCACCTTCGCCTATGGCAACGGCTACGCCTGCATCAGCGAATTCTTCGCTTTCAGCCTGAACGACGCCCCCTGGACCCTGCTCTGGTACGCCAGCCCTGGCCGCGTGCCAGGGCTCGCCGCCGGCAGCCTGGCGATTGCCCGGGATGCCGGCGGCTTGCTGATCTGCCTGGACTTCAACAGCCCGCGCGTGGCGGTGGAAATCTTCGACCCCGACAGCGCCAACCGCTACCCGGTGGCCGCCGACTTCCAGGCCTTCGTCGAGTTGTGGCAGCCATGAACACACCGCGTAGATGGATAGTCGTACCCACCAGCCAGGGCGCCCTGCAACGCCTGGACCTGGACCAGTGCCGGCCGGGCGACCTGGAGGAACTGGCCCTGTCCCCAGAGCAGTGGGCGAGCCTGTCTCGCAGCGACCTGCTGCCGAGCTTGAACCGCGCCCTGGGCATCCTGATCGACGACTACGAAGACGCCTCGATCCAGGGCCAGGCCGACCTCGCCACGGCGCTGGCGATCCTCACCCAGGCCGCGACCGCCGGGGATGAACTTATCCACAGGCTGATCGCCCTGAATCGGCTGGCCCTGGAGCGGGACACCGGCCTGTACTTCTACTTCTGAGCGGGCAGGCGCCTTCGCCAGGGGCGAGCTTGCGGGGTCAGATCCCGGCGCTGGCCTGTTTCAACTGCGGCTCTGGCGCCTGCACGGCGGTTTGCGAACGCGGCGTACCCTCCGGCACCCAGTCGTAGTTCACCGGCAGCGCACGATACACCCAGTTGCTCACCGCCTCGCTGCCCGGGGCCTTGCCCAGGTAGGGGCTGACGTATTCCCAGACGATCTCGCCAGCGGCGGTGACCTGGAAGAAACGCCCGTTCATGCCCTCGTCGATCAGGGTGTTGCCGTTGGGCAGGCGCCGCGCGCTGCTGATGAACGAGCTGTAGAAGGCCCAGCCCGGTTGCCTGGAACTGGCGGCGCTGTATTGCCAGACGATTTCACGCTTGATCGGATCGATCTCCAGCACCCGGGAGCCGGCGATCAGCCCCAGGGGTACCGAGGGGTAGCCGGCCGTGCCCTGGTTGTCGAACACCAGCAGGTTGCCGGCCCCCGGCAGGCCGGCGGGAATGATATGGGCATCGTGCTGGCCGACGAACTGGTCCACCGGGCGCGGCAGTTTGCCGGCGCTTTTGGGCTCGATCGGCGCCAGGTTCGGCCCCAGGCGCCAGACCACCTTGGCGCTGTGCTTGTCGATGATGGCGATGAAGTTGGCGTTGCGCGAATCGATCAGCAGGTTGTCCGGGGCGAAGCGTTTGTCACCGGCGTCGAACCAGCGGTTGGGGCCCACCACGCTGAGGTTGTTGATGTGCAGGTAGTCCGGGTTGCTGGTGCCGCGCACCAATTGCAACTGGGCGGGGGTGAAACCGAACTCCTTGAGGTGCTCGGAGGCCAGCCACTGCCATTTGACCTGGCCGTCGGGGCTGACTTCGTAGATCGCATCATCGATCACCTGGGGCACCTTGAAGCCCGCCACCTTGTGCACCTTGTTGGCCAGCACCAGGGTGTTGCCATTGCTCAACCGGCGCAGGTCATGGTGCTGCTGGGCCGCGCCGCCCGGGGCCTGGTCGCCCCATTGCCAGACCCGCTTGCCGTTCCAGTCCAGCTCGCCGACGCTCTGGTTGCCCAGGCCGTTGCCCGCCGAGCCGAGCGGGCCGGGGTCCTTGTCCTTGAGCTGCAACAGCACCCGGCCACGCTCGCCGCCCACCAGTTGCGGGTCGATGATGGCCGAGGGAAAACCGGCCTGGGGCCAGTTCCTGACCTCGTTGCCGTTCATGTCGATCAAGTGGGTCTGCTTGTCGGCACCGCTGAAGATCACGTACTGGTTATAGGCCTTGGCCGGGTCGTAGCGGGTCACGCCGGTGGGGTAGACGCTGGGCGCCGCGTGCAGCGCTCCGGCCAGCAAGGTGGTGGTGAACAAGACCAAGGGGGTTGTGGCGCGTGGCATGGCAGGCACTCCTGTTCGGATTGAAAGGCGCCGACAGTCCCGGCGCCAGGTGCGAAAGCGGACTTCAGAAGTCGTAGCGACCGGTCACGCCCAGGGTTCGCGGCGTGCCCAAAAGACCCTCGTAACCACCGTTGCCGCCGGTCCAGAGGGTGGTGTAGTAGGTCTTGTCGAAGGCGTTCTTCAGCCACAGCGAGACGTCCCACTGGCCCTGCTCGTAGTTGCCCCGCAGGCCGGTGGAGAGGTTGACCACGGCGTAGCTGGGGATCTGCCCGTACTGGGAATCCTCCACCGTGCCCACGGCCTTGGAACGGAAGGCATAGCTGGCGGTGACGTATTCCTCCAGGCCGTTATCCAGGTTCCACTTGTATTCGCCGTTGGCGTTGGCGATCCATTTCGAGGCGCCCACCACCTGGTGCCCGGTGAGATCGCAGGACGCCGGCGCCCCGGGACGCAAGCTGACCTCCGGCGGGCATGGGGCATCCTTGTAGGACAGGTAGCGCACGTCGTTGTAGGAGCCGTTGAGGTTCAGGGTCAGGCCGCGCAGCGGCACCAGGGTGCTTTCCACCTCGACCCCGCGCGAGCGCACCGAACCGGCGTTGGTCAGGTACTGCACGCGGTTGCCATAGTCGTAGGCGTTGGTCTGGTAGCCGTTGACCTGGGTCCAGAACAGGTTGGCATTGAGCTGCAGGCGCCGGTCCCACAGGGTGCTCTTGAAGCCCAGCTCGGCGTTGTTGGCGCGCTCGGTGCCGATCAGCAACGAGTCGGCGCCGGCGGTGGGCGCCGAGCCTACCGCCAGGTTGACCCCGCCGGATTTCTCGCCGTGGGACAAGGTGGCATAGCCCAGCAGGTCGTCGCTGAAGCGGTAGCTCAGGTTGAGCAGGCCCGAAGGGCTGGTGCTGTACTGGTTCAGGTCGCCGGAATCGTAGGCCCCGGCCCGGCCGCGCCGGGCATTGGCCGCGGCACCGGTGACCGCGACGCCACCCAACGGTGCGTCGCGGCCGACCGAGGCGGTTTTTTCCTCGTAGGTGCCCCGCAGGCCAGCGGTGAAATCCAGGCGCTCGGTGAGGTGCCAGGTGCCCTGGGCGAACAGGGCGAAGCTGTCGGTGCGGATCTTGCCCTTGCCGATGCTGGTGACGTCGTTCAGCGCCCCGGTGGGCGTACCGTTCCAGATATCGGCCTTGGGCCCGTAGTAGGCGAAGGACTTGTTATCCAGGTCCGAGCCGAAGTAGTAGGCCCCCAGCACGTAGTCGAAGAACCCGCCGCTGGGCGAGGCCAGGCGAAACTCCTGGGACCACTGCTTATCTTCCACCGAGACCCCGGCGTTGTAGGTGGCCGGCACGTTGAGGCCATCGTCGTTGCGCGGGGTGAAGTTCCACCAGCGGTAGGAGCTGACCGAGGTCAGGGTGAAGTCGCTGGGCAGGGTCCAGTTGGCCTCCAGGGAGGTGCCACCCTGGAACACCGTGACGTGCTGGTCGTTGTCCAGGTTGACCTTGCGGTGGCTGCCGTTGACCAGGGTCGCGCCGGCCGCCGCCGCGCGCGACTCATAGACATTTCTGCCGTTGATGGTCGGCCCGGTGCTGTACAGCACCCGGGTGCCGGCGCTGGAATCCTCTTCGTTGTAGTCGCCGATCCAGCGCAGGTTGAAGCTCTCGTTGGGCTTGTACAGCAACTGGCCGCGAAAGCCCTGGCGCGAACCGCCGTTGAGGTCGTGGCCGTCGTGCTCGTTCTTGATATCGCCGCCGCTGCGGGTGCGATAGGCCGAGAAACGCCCGGCCAGCTCATCGGTCAATGGCCCGGAAAGGGTGCCCTTGGTCTGGAAGTAGCCATCCTCGCCCAGGGAGGTCTCGATGCTGCGCTCGGGGGTGAAGCTCGGCGCGCGGGTACTGATGTTGATCACCCCGGCGGTGGTGTTCTTGCCGAACAGGGTGCCCTGGGGACCACGCAGCACTTCCAGCTGCTCGATGTCCATCAGGTCGAACACCGCCATTCCCGGCCGCCCCAGGTAGACGTTGTCGATGTACAGCCCGACGCTGCCTTCCAGGCCGTCGCTGGCCGGGTTGTTGCCCAGGCCGCGGATCGACACGCTGGACTGGCGCGCATGCATGTAGGCGACGTTGACGCTGGGTACCAGCTGTTGCAGGTCCTGGATGCGATAGACCCGCTGGCTCTCCAGGGCCTGGCCGCCGATCACGCTCATGGGCGTGGGCACGTTCTGCGAGCTTTCCTCGCGGCGCCGGGCAGTCACGGTCACCGTCTGCAACTGGCCGTCGTCGGCCTTGGCCTTGTTGGCGCTGCTCTTGGCCGGCGCGGTTTCCGGCGCCGGGGCCTCTTCGGCCCAGGTCGGTGTCCAGCTGGCGCTGCCGGCCAGCAACAGGGCCAGGGGCAGGCGCTTGAGCCGCCGAGGCGTGAGGGGTGAAGCGATGGACAACGGGCTCATGGGCGGCTCCTGGTCAGAAAACATACAGCTCGCATATTCTCTAAAGTTATTTATTTATGTTTTTACAAAGATTTACTGCATAAGAGATTGCCTTTATAAGGAGTCGACCTAATGCATAGCCAATGCATTTCCCCGATATTTTTTATGTGAAAAATGCATATCGACCTGCGCCAGCTCCGCCACTTCATCGCCCTCGCCGAGCAGCGCAGCTTCGTCGCGGCCGCGGCCACGGTGAACCTCTCGCAATCGGCCTTCAGCCGCAGCATCCAGGCGCTGGAGCACAGCGTCGGTTGCCAGCTGGTGGACCGTGGGCGCAAGGACCTGGCGCCGACCAAGCAGGGCCAACTGCTGCTGGAACACGCGCGGCGGCTGGTCAGCGGCGCCCAGCAGATGGCCAACGAAATCAGCCAGTTCAATGGCCTGGAAGCCGGGGAATTGCGCTTCGGCTGCGGCCCGGCACCGGCGGCCGGGCTGATCCCCCGGGCCATCGGCAGCTTCATCGGGCGCTACCCCAAGGCCCGGGTGCAGTTCCAAGTGGAGGATTGGCAGAGCCTGGGCAAGCGCCTGCTGTGCGAGGAGTTCGAGTTCTTCGTCGCCGACACCCGGCACTTCGAGGCCGACCCGGACTACCTGACCCAGCGCCTGCGCCCACGCAAATGGCATTTCTGCTGTCGCGCCGGCCACCCCCTGGCCGGGCGTGACAGCGTCAGCGCCAGCGAGCTGATGAGTTACCCGCTGGCGGTGACCATCCGCCCGCCGAACCTGCGCAAGGTCATCGTCGATCTCAGTGGCAAGCCGGACTTCACGCCCAATGTGGAATGCGAGAACAGCTTCAGCCTGCTGGGGGTGGTGCTGCGCTCGGACGCCATCGGCATCGTCGGCTCCTACAGCGATGCCCTGCACCAGGCCAAGGGCGAGCTGGTGTGCCTGAAAATCGAGGGGCTGGCCGACGACCTGGAGGAGCTCTACACCCGCTACGGCATCGTCAGCCGCGCCGGGTATCGGCTGTCGCCGCTGGCCCAGGCGATGATCGAGGAGATCAAGCACCTCGACGCACAGGATGAGGAGTTGTGCTCGCTGGAGAACTTCGCGGTCTGATCCGGCCCAATCGCGGGCAAGCTCCGCTCCTACAGAGGAAGATTGCGCACGCTTGTGTAGGAGCGAAGCTTGCTCGCGATGGCGTCCTCAAGGCCCATGCATAACCCGCATGAAAAGCATGCGGCAAATGCGCTTGCCGGCATCCCCCGGCGAAGGCGAAAACCCTCACCTGTCTTTCGATCGGTGAAGCCCATGTCCCCTACTCCCCAACCCGTGCGCAACGTGCTCTACATCATGTGCGACCAACTGCGCCGGGATTACCTGTCGTGCTACGGCCACCCGCACCTGCACACCCCCAACATCGACCGCCTGGCCGCCGCCGGGGTGCGCTTCAGCCGCGCCTACACCCAAGGCACCATCTGCGGCCCGTCGCGGATGTCGGCCTACACCGGGCGCTACGTCAGCAGCCACCAGGTGGCGTGGAACGCCGTGCCCCTGCCGCTTGAGGAACTGACCCTGGGCGACTACCTGCGCCCCCACGGCATCCGCACCGCGCTGGTGGGCAAGACCCACGCCACGCCCAACCTGGATGCCCAGCAGCGGCTGGATATCGCCGCCGACAGCCCCCAGGCCGAACAGTTGAACGAAGTAGGCTTCGAGCCCTGGTTCCGCCACGACGGCATCTACCCCGACGACCCGCTGTTCGACGACAAGCGCGAGTCCGCGCCCTACACCCACTACCTGCGCGAGCGTGGCTACGCCGGGCGCAACCCCTGGCATGACTGGGCCAACGCCGCAGCCGGCGAGCAGGGGCAGATCCTCAGCGGCTGGCAGATGCGCCACGCGCACTTGCCGGCGCGGGTCGCCGCAGAGCATTCGGAAACCGTCTACACCACCGACCGCGCCATCGATTTCATCCGCGAACAAGGCGAGCGTCCCTGGTGCCTGCACCTGTCCTACATCAAGCCGCACTGGCCTTATATCGCCCCGGCGCCCTACCACGCGCTCTACGGTGCAGGGCAGGTACTGGCGCCGGTGCGGGCCGCGCCGCAGGAAGCCAGCGACCACCCGGTGTACCAGGCCTTCCGCCAGCACGAAGAAAGCCTGAACTTCTCCCGCGACGAGGTGCGCGCCAACGTGGTGCCCACCTACATGGGCCTGATCAAGCAGGTGGACGACCAGCTCGGCCGGCTGTTCGATGTGCTGCACAGCAGCGGACGCTGGGACGACACCCTGATCGTCTTCACCAGCGACCATGGCGACTTCCTCGGCGATCACTACCTGGGGGAAAAGGAATTCCTGCTGGAGCCGGCGGTGGGCGTGCCGCTGATCGTCCGCGATCCACGGCCTGCGGCGCACGGCACCCGGGGCACGGTGGATGCGCGCCTGGTGGAAACCATCGATGCCCTGCCGACCTTCCTCCAAGCCCTGGGCTTGCCGGGCGCCGAGCACCGCCTGGAGGGCCGCTCGCTGATCCCGCTGCTGCATGGCGCCATGCCGCCCTGGCGCCGCTACGCCATCAGCGAATACGACTATGCCTTCCAGGCCCCGGCCCGGGAGCGCCTGGGCCAGCCCATCGACCGTTGCCGCATGACCATGGTGCGCAGCGAACGCTGGAAGTACCTGGCCTACGACGGCTTCCGTCCGCAGCTGTTCGACCTGCAGAACGACCCGCAGGAACTGCACGATCTGGGGGCCGATCCGGCCTATGCGCCGGTGCGCGAAGAACACCTGGGCTACCTGCTGGAATGGCTGCGCGGGTTGAAGCGGCGGACCACCATCAGCCACGCCGAGATCGACTTGCGCGGGCAGCGGTTTCGTTATGGCGAGCCGGAGGCGGAGAAGCTGGTGCAGATCGGTGTGTGGTGAGGCGCTGACTTCAAGGACCTCATCGCGGGCAAGCCTCGCTCCTACCAAAGGCATACGCGTTCTTGCGTAGGAGCGAGCGGGCGGCGATCCGACTTGCCCGCGAAAAAAACGCCAATCCGCCACCGTCCCGAAGCCGCTGCGGCGATTGTGTGGCCTTCGGGCCCTGCGCAGCCTCGCACGCTCGGCCGCGACAGGGTTGGTGGTGACCTGCAACCGTCGAGGGCGTTCAAGCCCCCTTGGTGGTCTGGCTGCGCTGGCCGTGGACGCCCACCGGGACGTCGCCCTTGAGGGTCACCCGGCGCACCACGCGCTCCTGGCTGCCGTAGTCGTCGACAGCGTAGTGCTGGGTCGAGCGGTTGTCCCAGATCGCCACGTCGCCGGCGTTCCAGCGCCAGCGCACGGTGTTCTCCAGGCGCGTGACATGGCTTTGCAGCAGGTTGAACAGGTGCGCCGAATCGGCCTGGGAATAGCCCTTGATGCGCTTGACGAAATGCCCCAGCACCAGGCTCTTCTCGCCGCTCTGGGGATGCACGCGGACCACCGGGTGCTCGGTCTCGAACACCGTGGAGGTGAAGATCTTGCGGTAGCGCTCCAGCCGTTCCGCCGAGACGTCGGGCTTGACCGAGGCATAGTCGTACTCGTTGCTGTGCACCGCCCACAGCTGATCCGCCAAGGCCCGCAGCTCTTGCGGCAGCTCGTCGTAGGCGGTGGCGGTGTTGGCCCACACGGTGTCGCCGCCGAACGCCGGGGCCACCACCGAGCGCAGAATCGAGGCCTTGGGGTAGGCGTCGACGAAGGTCACGTCGGTGTGCCAGGAGTTGGCCCGCTGGCCCTGGGCGCCATCGAGCTCCATCAGGTAGCGGGTGCCGTCGCGTACCGGCACGGTGGGGTGGGCCACCGGTTCGCCCAGCAGGTGGGAGAAGGCTTCCTGGCTCTGGTCGTCGAGGTGGGTCTGGCCACGGAAGAAGATCACCTTGTACTGCACCAGCGCCTGCTCGATGGCCTGCACGGTGGCGGCATCGAGCTCGCCGGAAAGTTGCACACCACGGATCTCGGCGCCGATGCGGCCGGCCACTGGGTGGATTTCAAGGGCCTGGACAACGGGTTTGACAGCTAAAGCGGCATTGCTCATCGAAGACACCCTCGGTGGACTGCTCACGGTAGGAACCGCCGCGAAACAACGCTCTATCTATATTCACTTTAGATCTAATAGATAAATACATGCTTCGTTGACGGAATAAGAGCTTGCATTTAAAACCTCATTCCTCACTCGTCGCAAATGCCTTCGAGCTATTTTTCGGATGCCGGGAAAGCATATGGATCTTCGCCAATTGCGTTACTTCATCGCCCTCAACGAGCACCGCAGTTTTGTCCGCGCCGCCGATGCCATGGGCATCACCCAGCCGGCCTTCAGCCGCAGTATCCAGGGCCTGGAGCAGGAGTTCGGTTGCGTGCTGGTGGACCGGGGCAACAAGGACCTGCGCCCCACGCCCGAGGGCCAGGTGGTGCTGCAGCATGCCTTGAGCCTGGTGCAGGGTGCGGCCCTGCTCAGCAGTGAAGTGACGCAGATGACCAAGCTCGATGCCGGCGAGGTGCGCTTCGGCTGCGGCCCGGCGCCCGCGGTGAAGCTGGTGCCCGACGCCGTGGCGCAGTTCACCAGCGCCCACCCGCGGGTGCGCACCTGCTTTGCCGTGGATAACTGGGAAAAACTCAGCCGCAGCCTCAACCGCGAGGAGATCGAGTTCTTCATCGCCGACATCCGCCACTTCGAGGCCGATCCCAACTACCAGACCCAGGCCCTGACGCCCAAGCGCGGGGTGTTCTTCTGCCGTCCCGGGCATCCGTTGCTGGCCAAGGAGAGCCTGTCCACCAACGACATGTTCGACTACCCCCTGGCCACCACCCTGATCCCGCCGGGCATTCGCAAGTTGCTGGCCAACTTGAGCGGGCGCATCGATTTTTCACCGACCATCGAGACCGAGCATTTCCCGGCGCTGGTGAAGATCGTCCGCCAGTCCAATGCCATTGGCGTGGGCACCGCCGAGGCGTTCGCCGAGGATATCGCCCAGGGTTCGCTGGCCCTGCTGCACTGGCGCAACCTGCCGCAGAACATCGACAGCCTGAACGCCCGCTGCGGCATCGTCAGCCGCAGTGGTTTTCGCCTGTCGCCAGCGGCCCGCAAGATGATCGAAGTGCTGGTGAGCGTGGACCAGCAGCAAGTCGCCATCGCCCTGTAGCCGCTGACGAGCAGCGCGAGGCTGCGACCGGGCGCTACAGGCCGGCGGCGGCCAGTTGCGGCGCCACCCACTCGCTGACCTTGAACGGCTTGCGGATCAGCCGCTGCTTGGCCGCCAGGTCTACCGAATCCTGCAACCGGCCGAGGAACACCGGGTCCAGGGTCGAGGGGAAGATCTCGCTCAGGCGCTGGTCCTTGAGGTCGTCCTGGAGAATCACCGGTGGATAGCTGGCCAGCCCCGACACCAGCTGGATATAGGCTTCCTTGTTGCTGTCCTGGGTCAGCCATTGCACCGCCTGTTGCTGGGCCTTGAGCAGCTTTTCCACCGCCTCGGGATGCTCGTCGACGAACTTGCCCGAGCCCACCAGCACCGCCTGCACGCTGCCGGCGTCGCCCAGGTCCTTGGTGCTCAAGGGCAGTTCGGCCAGGCCCTTGCTGCGCAGGGCGGACAGCCCGGTGCTGCCCCAGGAGGCGTCGATCTGCCCAGCCGCCAGCGCCGCCACGGCGGCATTGAAGTCGAGGTTGACCACCTTCAGGTCCTTTTCGCTCAGGCCACGGCTGGCCAGGGCCGCATCGAACGACAATTGGGTGGCGGTGCCACGGAACACCGCCACGCGCTTGCCCTTGAGATCTTCCAGGGTCTTGATCCCCGATCCCGGCGCAACCCCCAGGTAATGCTTGACCCCACGGGCCGTGGCGCTGAGCAGGCGGGTATCCAGGCCATTGGACTTGCCGATGATGGCCGCCAGGTCGCCGAGGTAGGCCAGGTCCACCTGGCCATTGGCGAAGGCTTCGTTGATCACCGGCCCTGCGCCCTTGAAGAAATTCCACTGGATCTTGATGCCCTGGTCGGCGAAGGCCTTCTCCAGGATCTGCTGGTGGCGCAGCACATCCACCACTCCGCCCGAGCTGTGCTGGGTACCGGCGCTGAGGTCGGGCACGGCGATGCGGATTTCCTTGAGTTCGCCAGCCTGGGCCAGCAGCGGCAGGTAGCCCAGCAGCCCGGCCAGGGCCGGCGCGGCCAACAGGCTGATCACACGTTTGAAGGGAAGGTTCATGGGGACGGCTCCTGGAGGGCAAAGGCGTTGAGGAGCCCAAGGTAGGCCCAGCAGGGCAAGACATTTAAATACTAAAAATTCACATTTTAATAACAAAAAGAAATAACCCAGTCAGTACGGGGCTCCCCCGGGAACATGCGGAAAATGCATGGAAAATATTCTCCAAATGCATTGGATGCGTGGCGATGGGAAGCCTTAAATGGCCTCTCTTATCGCTCAATAGCATTGATTTGATTATTAATAGAACACAAATGCATATTGTAGGAGCGATCGGTTTCGCCACGCCTGGACGTGGCCCGTCCCATGCCATGCCGCACCCGACGACGGAGGTCACCCATGGCCCGTGTTTCCCTGCTCAGCCTGCCCCTGTGGGCACCCTCCGACCCACGCCAACCTTGGCCGGCGGTCCACCGCCTGCTGCCTTGGTTGCTGCCATTGGGGTTGTTCGGCCTGTGGTGGCTGGCCAGCCGCAACCAGTGGATGAGCGAGCAGATCCTGCCGACGCCGGGACTGGTCTGGAACAGCGCCCGGGAGCTGGCCGCCGGCGAGCTCTGGAGCCACCTGGCGATCAGCCTGCAACGACTGGCCTGGGGCCTGCTGGTCGGGATCGGCATCGGCGCCCTGCTGGGTGGCGCCATGGGCTTCAGCCGCCGCCTGGAGCGCCTGGTGTTTCCCACCTTCGGTGCCCTGGCGCAGATCCCGACCCTGGCCTGGGTGCCGCTGTTCATGGTGTTTTTCGGCATCGGCGAACTGCTCAAGCTGGTGGTGCTGCTCAAGGCGGTAGTGGTCCCGGTGACCCTGCATACCCTGGTGGGCGTGCGCGACGCGCAACCGCGGCTGCGCGAAGCGGCCATCGTGCTGCGCCTGCCACCGATCCTGCTGCTGCGGCGCCTGGTGCTGCCCGCCGCACTGCCGGCCTTCATGGCGGGCGTACGCCTGGCCCTGGCCACCGGCTGGACCTCATTGCTGGCGGTGGAGCTGCTGGCCTCCAGCGAAGGCATCGGCTACCTGATGGTCTGGGCCAGGCAGCTGTTCATGCTGGATATCGTCTTCGTCTGCATCCTGGTGATCGGCGTGCTGGGCATGGCCATGGATCGCGGCATCGGCTGGCTGGACCGCAAGCTGGTGTACTGGCCGCACCCGGCCACCGCCGAGTTTCGCCGTGGCCCGCGCCACCAGGGCTGGCAGCGCCTGCAACCCTGGCTGCTGCCCCTGGCGCTGCTGGCCCTGTGGCAGTTGGCGAGCGAACGCCAGTGGCTGGACGCCAACATCCTGCCCAGCCCCCTGGCGGTGCTGGCCACCACCGTCGACGGCCTGCTCGACGGCAGCCTGCTGGGCGGCCTGGGCCTGAGCCTGGGGCGCACCCTGGCCGGCCTGTTGCTGGGCGCCAGCCTGGGCCTGGGGTTGGGACTGCTGCTGGGCCTGTCGCGCTTGAGCGAGCGCCTGCTGGGGCCGACCCTGGCCGCCCTGCGCCAGATCGCCATCTTCGCCTGGGTGCCGCTGCTTACCGCCTGGTTCGGCCTGGGCGAGCTGGCCAAGTGGGTCTTCGTCGCCCTGGCCGCCTTCTTCCCGCTGTTCGTCGCCACCCAACGCAGCGTCGCCCAGCTCTCGCCACAACTGGCGGAGGCTGCCCAAGTGTTGCGCCTGGGTCTCTGGCAGCGCCTGCGGCGCCTGGTATTGCCCGGGGCCGCGCCGGGGATCTTCGCCGGCCTGCGGGTGAGCCTGATCTACGCCTGGCTGGGCACCATCGGCGCTGAGTACTTCATGCCGTCCGACGGTGGGATCGGCAGCCAGATGATCAGCGCCCAGCAGTTGCTGCGCATGGACCTGATCATGGCCGGGATGCTGCTGGTGGGCCTGACCGGCGCCCTTATCAACTTCCTTGGGCAATGGCTGGAACGCCACGCCACCCGCTGGAGACACGCATGAACGCACCCTTGGTCAGCTTCGAACACGTAGGCAAGAGCTTTCCCGTCGCCGGTGGCGAGCTGGAAGCGATCCGCGAATTCAACCTGGACATCGCCGAGGGCGAATTCGTCGCCATCGTCGGCTCCAGCGGCTGTGGCAAGTCCACCCTGTTGCGCCTGCTGATCGGCCTGGACACTGAGTTCCGTGGCCAGATACGCGTCGACGGCAAGGCCGTCAGCGGCATCGGCAGCGAACGCGGCATCGTGTTCCAGGAGCACCGGTTGTTCCCTTGGCTGACGGTGGCCGAGAACATCGGCCTGGGCCTGGTCAACGAGCCCCTGGGCGCCGCCGAGCGCCAACGGCGCATCGCCAGCTTCATCGAGCTGGTGGGCCTCGAGGACTTCGCCAAGGCCTATCCGCACCAACTGTCCGGCGGCATGGCGCAGCGGGTGGCCATCGCCCGGGGGCTGGTGGCCAGCCCGCGCATCCTGTTGCTGGACGAACCTTTCGGCGCCCTCGACGCGCTGACCCGCCAGCAGATGCAGGATGAGCTGCTGGCGATCCGCGAGCGGGCACGGATCACCACGGTACTGGTGACCCACGATGTCGAGGAAGCGATCTTCCTCGCCGACCGGGTGGTGGTGATGGAGCCACGCCCGGGGCGGATCAAGCGCGTGGTCGAGGTCGCCCTGCCCCATCCGCGCCAGCGCAGCCGCTTCGACTTCCACCAGCTGCGCGAGGAACTGCTGCACGAACTGACCAGCGACGATCACTACCAGGCCCCGCCACCGGTACGGATCAGCGACCTGCCCTTGACCTTCATTGCTTGCTGAACAGGAGTGACTCGATGCCGCAACGTCCCAATTTCCTGGTGATCCTGGCCGACGACCTGGGCTTTTCCGACCTCGGCGCCTTCGGGGGCGAGATCGCCACGCCGAACCTCGATGCCCTGGCCTTCAACGGCCTGCGCCTGACCGACTTCCATACCGCCCCGACCTGCTCGCCGACCCGCTCCATGCTGCTCACCGGCACCGACCACCATATCGCCGGGATCGGCACCATGGCCGAGGCCCTGACCCCGGAGCTGATCGGCAAGCCAGGGTACGAGGGCCACCTCAACGACCGGGTGGCGGCCCTGCCCGAGCTGCTGCGCGAAGCCGGCTACCAGACCCTGATGAGCGGCAAGTGGCACCTGGGGCTGACCCTGGACCGCGCGCCCCACGCCCGGGGCTTCGAGCGTTCGTTCGCGTTGCTGCCCGGGGCCGCCAACCACTATGGTTTCGAACCCACCTATGACGAACACACCCCGGGCCTGCTCAAATCCACCCCGGCGCTGTACATCGAGGACGATCGCTTCCTCGACGGGCTGCCCCAGGGGTTCTATTCCTCCGATGCCTTCGGCGACAAGCTCCTGCAATACCTCAAGGAGCGCGACCAGAGCCGGCCGTTCTTCGCCTACCTGCCGTTCTCGGCACCCCATTGGCCGTTACAGGCCCCTGAAGAGATCGTAGCCAAGTACCGCGGGCGCTACGACGCCGGTCCCGAGGCCCTGCGCCTGGAACGGCTGGAGAAGCTCAAGGCCCTGGGGCTGGTGGACGCCCAGGTCGAGCCGCACCCGCTGATCGGCCTGGACGCCGAGTGGGCCGCCCTCAGCGACGATCAGCGCCAGCGCTCGGCCCGGGCCATGGAGGTGTATGCGGCCATGGTGGAGCGCATGGACTGGAACATCGGCCGGGTGGTGGATTACCTGCGCCAGCAGGGCCAGCTGGACAACACGCTGATCCTGTTCATGTCCGACAACGGAGCCGAAGGGGCTCTGCTGGAAGCCTTCCCCAAGTTCGGCCCGCAGCTGTTGAGCTACCTGGACCAGCATTACGACAACAGCCTTCAGAATATCGGCCGGGCCAATTCCTATGTCTGGTACGGACCGGCCTGGGCCCAGGCCGCCACCGCGCCGTCGCGACTGTTCAAGGCCTTCACCACCCAGGGCGGGATTCGCGTGCCGGCGTTGCTGCACTACCCGCAGCTGCCGCTCAAGGGGCAGGTCAGCCATGGCTTCGGCACGGTGATGGACATTACCCCGACCCTCTTGGACCTGGCCGGCGTGCGCCATCCGGGCAAGCGCTGGCGCGGGCGCGATATCGCACCGCTGCGGGGCAAGTCGTGGCTGGGATTCCTGTCCGGCGAGACGGCGCAGGTGCATGACGAGCACACGGTCACCGGCTGGGAGCTGTTCGGCCGCCGGGCGATCCGCCAGGGGCAATGGAAGGCGGTGTACATTCCAGGCCCCGTGGGCCCGGCCACCTGGCAGTTGTACGACCTGGGGCGCGACCCGGGGGAGATCCACGACCTGGCCAGCAGCCACCCGCAAAAGCTGCAAACCCTGTTGCAGGAATGGCAGCGCTACGTGGACGAGACCGGGGTGATCCTCAGCGAGTCGCCGTTCCAGCCGGATTGATCGCGGCCGGGCAATCGCCATCGCGGGCAAGCCTAGCGCCTACCGGCCTGGCTGCCCGCGATGGCCTCAACCATCACACCTCAAGCCTCGGCACCCAGCGCCTGCGGCGCCTGCTGTTCCTTACGGGTAAACCGGTTGGCCCGGCCGAAGGTGCCCAGGTCGTTGAAACGCACGCCCATCTGCGCCATCACCCGGTGGGCCACTGGCGCGGTCATCTGGCGGATGTAGAAGGGCTCCTTGACCACGAAGTGGTGGATGCCGTGGGTACTGCCGAAGTTGAAGCAGAACGCTTGCAGCGGCCACATCCACCAAGGGTTGAGGACCTGGGTCTGCTGGATCACGTTGCCCGGCTCGACATCGCCGTAGTAGTGCATGTTGGAGCTGACGAAGTGCAGGCAAAAGGTCCGCAGCACGTTCGGGCCGACGATCACCACCACGGCGATGTCGATCACCTGCATCAGCGCCAGGGTGCTGGCCGACCACTCGATGGAAGTGCCCAGCAACGCGGCGACGCCATTGGCTCCATGGAAGCCGAGAAACAGGTACCAGGCGCCCCAGTGCAACTGCGCCAGGGGAGCATAGGCTGCCATCAGCCGGGCGAAACGCTTGAGCTTGGCCTTCCAGCCCGGCACATGGAGCGTATGGACGAAGGCCGAGATCATGTTGTCGCCCACCATCAGCAGTCGCGCGATGCCCCACGACTCGCCGTTGGTGATGCCACGCTCTTCGACATCGCCCGCGGAGCCCGAGACCTTGTGGTGGTTCAAGTGCAACTGGCGGCGTATCCAGGGGTTGATGGTGCTGGGGCGAGCCAGCCAGACCAGGCCCATCATCAGGTTGTGGGGCACCCGCCGCTTGCGGAAATACATGCTGTGGATCAGGTCGTGCTCCAGCTCGTGGGTCAGCGAGGCGAAGAACGCATTGAGCAGCAGGCAGGCCCACCAGGCCAGGTGACCGTTGAGATAGAGCGCGGCGCAGCCGACCATGCCGGCCAGGGCGAAGGCCAGGATCGTCGCGCCCAGGGCGTCCTGGTGACGCAGGAGCGGATAGCGCCGGCGCAGTTCATCGCCCCGGGCCACGACCACTTCGCGAATGTGCGCCGCGCGCTGTTGTGCGTCCATCCGTTCGGGGCTTGCGCAAGTACCCTGCATGATTCCATCCTCTGGGTCAGTGATGTGTGCATCCTGCCCCGGGCCCTGGCCCTGGGCGCTAGCCGTGAACGCCAACCTGTTGACCGGACGCGCCAATCGCATGACCGAAGCCACCTCTCTCGCCAGCTGGACCCGCGCCCTGCGCAAGCAGCTGGATGCCCTGGACCTGGATAGCGCGGCCCTGTGCCGCGAGGCCGGGCTTGACCCCCAATTGATGGACAATCCCAACGCCCGCTATCCGCTGTCGGCCACCACTCGTCTGTGGCAACTGGCGGTACAGGCCAGCGGCGATCCAGCCATCGGCTTGCGGGTGTCGCGCTTCGTCAGCCCCACCACCTTCCACGCCCTGGGGTATGCGCTGGTGGCCAGCGGCAGCTTGCGCGAGGTGTTCGAGCGCATCCTGCGCTATCACCAGGTGGTCAGCGATGCCCTGGTCCCGCAGTTGATCCGCGAGCAGGACCGCTACCGCTTCGTCCTGAAGATGCCCGAAGGCGCCCAGCAGCCGGCGTTCGAGGCCATCGACGCGTTCGCCGCGATCCACGTGCGCACCTGCCGCAGCCGCCTGGGCCGTGAATACGCGCCGCTGGCCGTGTACCTGCGGCGGCCGCAGCCCGAGGACCCCAGCCAATGGCACCGGGTGTTCCGCTGCCCGGTGCACTTCGCGGCCAGCGAGGACTGCCTGGAGTTTCGCGTGCAGGATTTCGAAAGCCACCTGGACGATGCCAACCCGGAACTGGCCGAACACAACGAGCAAGTGCTCAAGCGCGCCCTGGCGCAGCTACGGCCATTGACCTGGGAGCGCAAGGTGCGCGAAGTGATCGAGGCCCAGTTGCCCGACGGCGAGCCGGCCGCCGAGCGCGTGGCCCAGGCCCTGCACCTGAGCCTGCGCAGCCTGCAACGGCACCTGGCGGACGAAGGCACGCGCTTCGACACCCTGCTCAACGAGTGCCGGGAAAACCTCGCCCTGCTGCACCTGCGCGACCCGGCCTGCTCCCTCAGCGAAATCAGCTACCTGCTGGGATTCGCCGACGCCAGCAGCTTCAGCCGGGCCTTCAAGCGCTGGACCGGCATGACCCCCGGACAATTCCGCGACGGCCTGCGCTGACCCCGAACCGTCCCTGACCTGCATGGAACCAGGCACCGCCAGATGGCGGCGCGTGCCGAGCCGTGCGCAGCCTGCGGCAGCGGCTACACGGAACTGGCCAGGGCACGCAGGCGTTCGGCATCGAGGATCTCGATCTCGCCATAGCTCAGCCGCAGGATGCCCTGGTGCTGCAGGTCCTTGAGGATCTGGTTGGTGGTCTGGCGCGACAGCGAGAGCATCAGCGCCAGCTGTTCCTGGGGCAGTTGCAGCAGGCGCCGGCTCTGGGTCACTTCGCCATAACCGGCGGCCATCGCCAGCAGGCGGTTGGCCACCCGCGCCGGGGCCGGCATCAGGCTCAATTGCTCCAGGTTGATGAAGGCCAGGCGCAACTTGTGGCTCATCAACAGGGCGAACTGGCGCCAGTAGACGGGTTGCTCGTCCAATAGCCGCGCAAGGTTCGCCTGGGGTACCTGGAGCAAGGTGCAGGCACCCTCGGCGCAGGCATCGTGGGTACGCGGCTGCCCGTCGAACAGGCAGATCTCGCCGAACCAGTGGGGTGCCTCCATCAGGCTGAGCAAGGCCTCCTTGCCCTGCGCGCTGACCGCGCCGACCCGCACCACGCCCTCGACCACCGCATACAGGCCGCAGGGTGGATCGCCACGACGAAACAGGTACTGCCCCGGCGCCAGCCGCCGCAGGCGGGCATTGTCGAGCAGGCTATCCTGTAGAGAGGGCGGCAAGTGGCTGAACCACTGGCCGGCCATCAGGCATTCGCGCCATTGCTGCATATCCATGGACCGTGTTTTCCCCAGGGCATCGCCTTGATTGTCGCCTAGCCGACAGAGCCGTGATCGGGCGTGCGGCATGATCCGGCCACCCAACGGAGGAACAACAATGAAAAGCCTCGTCGATCACCTGAGTCAATACGCGGCCTATCACCGCGACCCACGCAATATCGCCAGCCACTTCATCGGCATCCCGATGATCGTGGTCGCCGTGGCCGTACTGCTGTCCCGCCCGGCCTGGCCGGTGGCCGGGCTGACGCTTTCGCCGGCGCTGCTGGCCCTGTTCGCGGCGGTGTACTACCTGCGCCTGGAACTGCGCCTGGGGTTATTGATGAGCGTGCTGATGGGCTTGTCGGTGTGGGCTGGCCAGGCACTGGCGCAACAGAGCACCCTGGTCTGGCTGGCCAGTGGCCTGGGCCTGTTCGTGGTGGGCTGGGTGATCCAGTTCGTCGGCCATTACTACGAAGGGCGCAAGCCGGCCTTCGTCGATGACGTCTCCGGGCTGATCATCGGCCCGCTGTTCGTGGTGGCCGAACTGGCCTTCCTGCTGGGCCTGCGCCATGACCTCAAGCAGCAGATCGAGGCACGGGCGGGGGGTGTGCGGGTCAATCCGAAGCGTGCCGCGATCTAGATCGCAATCGCGGGCAAGCTCCGCTCCTACAGAAGCACGCATTCTGCTTCTGTAGGAGCGAGCGGGCGGCGATCCGACTTGCCCGCGATGCTTCTCGGCTTTTAGAGATTGGCGACCTTCTGCCAGACCTTGGGCTTGAAGAACAGCGTCTCGCCCTTGGCCAGGCCCACCAGGCTGTCATGGTCCTTCACCACTTCGGCCTCGATCAGTTCATCCTGGCCCTCGACCTTGAGCGTCACCCGGGTGGTGGCGCCCAGCGGGCGGATATCGCGGACCTGGGCGGCGTGGTGATCCTCCAGCTCCGCACGCGACAGCGACACTTCATGGGGCCGGAACAGCACATGGTTGTCCTCCCCCAGGCGCAGGCGGTTGGAGTCGCCGAGGAAGTGATAGACGAAATCGCTGGCCGGATACTCGTAGACCTCGCCAGGTGAGCCGATCTGCTCGATCACGCCCTTGTTCATCACCACGATGCGGTCGGCCACTTCCATGGCCTCTTCCTGGTCGTGGGTGACGAACACCGAGGTCAGGTTGATGTCTTCGTGCAGCCGCGCCAGCCAGCGGCGCAGCTCCTTGCGCACCTTGGCATCCAGCGCGCCGAAGGGCTCGTCCAGCAGCAGCACCTTGGGCTCCACCGCCAGGGCCCGGGCCAGGGCGATACGCTGGCGCTGGCCGCCGGAGAGCTGCTCCGGATAGCGATCGGAGAGCCAGTCCAGCTGCACCATGTTCAGCAGTTCATGGACCTTCTCGGCGATCCGGCTTTCGCTGGGGCGCTGGTTCTTGGGCTTCATGCGCAGGCCGAAGGCGACGTTGTCGAACACGCTCATGTGGCGGAACAACGCGTAGTGCTGGAACACGAACCCGACGTTGCGATCGCGCACATCGTGGCCGGAGACGTCCTCGCCGTGGAACACGATGTTGCCGGCATCGGGCGTCTCCAGGCCGGCGATGATCCGCAGCAGGGTGGTCTTGCCGCAGCCCGAAGGGCCGAGCAGCGCCACCAGCTCACCGCTGTGGATATCCAGGTTGATGCTGTCCAGGGCCTTGAAGGCGTTGAAGTTCTTGCTGACGTTACGGACTTCGATCGACATGTCTTATTCCTCCGCGGCGCTGGCGCGCAGGCGGTTGATTCGGGATTCGCTCCACTGCTTGAGCAGCAGGATGAACAACGCAAGGATCAGCAACAGGCTGGCCACGGCGAAGGCCGCGACGTGGTTGTACTCGTTGTAGAGGATCTCCACGTGCAGCGGCAGGGTGTTGGTGACCCCGCGGATGTGCCCGGAGACCACCGACACCGCGCCGAACTCGCCCATGGCCCGGGCGGTGCAGAGCACCACGCCGTAGATCAGGCCCCATTTGATGTTGGGTACGGTGACGTGCCAGAACATCTGCCAACCGTTGGCCCCCAGCAGGCGCGCGGCCTCTTCTTCCTGGGTGCCCTGCTCCTGCATCAGCGGGATCAGCTCGCGGGCGACGAAGGGCACGGTGACGAAGATGGTGGCCAGGACGATGCCCGGCAGGGCGAACACGATCTGGATGTCGTGCTCCGACAGCCACGGGCCGAACAGCCCCTGGGCGCCGAACATCAGCACGTAGACCAGGCCGGCGATCACCGGCGACACCGAGAACGGCAGGTCGATCAGGGTCACCAGGAGGCTCTTGCCACGGAACGAGTACTTGCTCACGCACCAGGCGGCGCTGACCCCGAACACCAGGTTCAACGGCACCGAGACCAGCACCGCGATCACCGTGAGCTTGAGCGCCGACAGGGCGTCGGGCTCCAAGATCGCCGCGAAGAATGCACCCAGGCCAAGCTTGAGCCCCTGGGACACGACGATGAACAGCGGCAGCAGCAGGAACAGGGCGAAGATCAGCCAGCCCAGGCCAATCAATACCCGCCGCGAAGTGGCGCTGCCACGGCGGGCGGCGTTGGCCGACGAGGCGGCGATGGACGATTGGGACATGGTTCGCGCCTCCTTATGGGGTTTCGATACGCCGCTGCAGCAGGTTGATCAGCAGCAACAGGATGAAGGACACCACCAGCATCAGCACGCCGATGGAGGTGGCCCCGGTGTAGTCGTACTGGTCGAGCTTGACCATGATCAGCAGCGGCAGGATCTCGGTCTTCATCGGCATGTTGCCGGCGATGAAGATCACCGAGCCGTACTCGCCCACGCCCCGGGCGAAGGCCAGGGCGAAACCGGTCAGCCAGGCCGGCAGCAACGCCGGCACCAGAATGTGGCGGAACACCTGCCAGGGCTTGGCGCCGAGGCAGGCGGCGGCTTCTTCCACTTCGCGGGGGATGTCCGCCAGTACCGGCTGTACGGTACGCACCACGAACGGCAGGGTGACGAAAGTCAGCGCCAGGGTGATGCCCAAGGGCGTGTAGGCGATCTTGAAGCCCAGGTCGGTGGCGAACTGGCCCACCAGCCCGGTGGGCGCGTACAGCGCGGTCAGGGCAATGCCCGCCACCGCGGTGGGCAACGCGAAGGGCAGGTCGATCATCGCATCGATGATCCGCCGTCCGGGGAAGCTGTAGCGCACCAGGACCCAGGCCAGCAGCGTGCCGATCAGGCCGTTGATGACTGCCGCGTACAAGGCGGTGCCGAAGCTGAGCTTGAGGGCCGCCAGCACCCGGGGCGCCGAGACGATGGCCCAGAACTGGTCCCAGGTGAGTTGTGCGGCATGGACGAACATCGCCGCCAGGGGGATGAGCACAATCAGGCTGAGGTACACCAAGGTGTAGCCCAGCGTCAGCCCGAAGCCGGGTATGACGGGGGAGATACGACGCGACATAAGAGTCCTTGGTTGAACGCAGGTGAAACGCACGAAGCCCCGAAGTGATTCCGGGGCTCCAGGCGACGGCGGTTAGAGTGGCTCCTCCTGTTACTGGGCCTGGTAGATCTGGTCGAACACGCCACCGTCATTGAAGAATTTCGGTTGGGCAGTTTTCCAGCCGCCGAAGTCCTTGTCGATAGTCACCAGCTCCAGTTTCGGGAACTGCTGGCCGTATTTGGCCGCCACGTCCTTGTCCCGTGGACGGTAGAAGTTCTTCGCCGCGATCTCCTGGCCGGCCGGGCTGTACAGATGCTTGAGGTAGGCTTCGGCGATCGCCGTGTTGCCCTTCTTCTCGGCGTTCTTGTCCACCACCGCCACCGGCGGTTCGGCGAGGATCGACAGCGACGGCACGACGATGTCGAACTTGTCGGCGCCCCCTTCTTCCTTGAGCGCCAGGAAGGCTTCGTTTTCCCAGGCCAGCAGCACGTCGCCCTGGCCGTTGTTGACGAAGGTGATGGTCGAGCCACGGGCGCCGGTATCCAGCACCGGTACGTGCTTGAACAGCTCCTGCACGTACTCCTTGGCCTTGGCTTCGCTACCCCCGGCCTTCAGGCCGTAGGCCCAGGCGGCCAGGAAGTTCCAGCGAGCGCCGCCGGAGGTCTTCGGGTTGGGGGTGATCACCGAGACGTCCTTCTTGATCAGGTCGCCCCAGTCCTTGATGCCCTTGGGGTTGCCCTTGCGCACCAGGAACACGATGGTCGAGGTGTAGGGTGTGCTGGCGTCGGGCAGGCGCTTCTGCCAGTCCGCCGGCAGGGTCTTGCCGAGCTTGGCGATTTCGTCGATGTCGCCGGCCAGGGCCAGGGTCACCACGTCGGCGCGCAGGCCATCGATCACCGCCCGGCCCTGCTTGCCCGAGCCACCGTGGGATTGCTGGATCTTCACGTTGTCGCCGGGGTGCTCCTTCTTCCAGAAGCTTACGAACTCGGCGTTGTAGTCCTGGTACAGCTCGCGGGTCGGGTCGTAGGACACGTTGAGCAGCTCATAGTCCTTGGCTACGGCGGAACCGGCAAAAACGGCACTGGCGAGGGCAGCCAGGGCATAACGGCGAATCGACGACATGGTAGAGCTCCCGAGATTTTCTAATGTGCTGGCATTTTTCTTATGGCGAATCAGGCTCGCATTCGCGGATGAACGCTGGGGTACGAACTGGGGGTCATGGGTGACGCCCTCCGGTTGACCAGTCGGGCCTCTCGCTTGCGAGAGGGTGATTTGATTCAGCTGGATTTGTTGCCGGGTTGCTGCAGGCGGAATTTTTCCTTGCGCTCGATCTGCACGACCTGGGCGTTGTGCACGGTGATTTCCACCGCACCGAAGCGCAGGTCCCGCAGTGCACTTTGAATTTCACGCAAGATGGTTGCTTCGTCCTGTCCGTCGACGCTACGTAGAGATGCGCTCATGGTGATGCTCCTGAGTGGGATGTGCCGTGCAGTGGCGGCACTGCGGGTGGCGTGGAGCAATAGTAGATAGGCAGGGATATTCTTAAAAATACTATTTAAGAATGTTTATATAACCAGTGGAAATTATTCGGCGGGGCGCGCAGTTACGGGCCCCCTGAGTCCATGCCCGCCCTCTTGCGACCGCTACGCGAAACGCCTGTAGCCGCTGTCGAGTGCAACGAGGCTGCGACCGGAGGCGCAGCGCCCGCCAGCTGCATCAGGCGCGTCAGAGGATCTGCGGGGCGTTGTCCCAGTCCAGCAGGGAGGCCGGCATCGGCCGGCCGAACCAGTAGCCCTGGCCCAGATCGCAGCCCTGGTCCAGGAGGAAGCGGGCCTGCTCCATCTGTTCGATACCTTCGGCATGGACCTGCATGCCCATGCTCTGGGCCAGTGCCACGATGACCCGGGAAATCGCCGCATCGTCCTCGTCCCACGGCAAGCCGGCGACGAAGCCCTGGTCGATCTTGAGCTTCTGCACCGGCAGGCGCTTGAGCCGCAGCAACGACGAATAACCGGTGCCGAAGTCGTCGATGGCCAGGCGGATGCCCAGCTCGCGCAGGCGGTGCATCTGCTCCAGGGCCACTTCCGGGTCGTCCATCAGCGCGCTTTCGGTGACCTCCAGCTCCAGGTAGGCCGGGTCCAGCCCGGTGTCGTGCAGCACCTGGGCCACCTGCTGGTACAGCTCGCTGCGGGCGAACAGGCGGGTCGAGACGTTCACCGCGATGAACGACAGCACCACGCCCTCGGCCTGCCACTGGCACATCTGCCGGCATGCCTCGCCCATGACCCAGGCATCGATCTCGGCAATCATCCCGGTGCGTTCGGCGATGGGGATGAACTCCGCCGGCGGCACCAGGCCGCGGTGCGGGTGCTGCCAGCGCACCAGGGCTTCGACGCCCACCAGGCGACTGGTGGCAAGGTCGTGCACCGGTTGGTAGTAGACCCGTAGCTCCTGGCGGTCCAGGGCGCGGCGCAACTCGAAGGCCGTCTCCACCCGCTGCTGGGCATGGGCGGTGAGTTCCTCGGTGTACAAGGCATAGCCATTGCGTCCGGCGCTCTTGGCCTTGAACAGCGCGGCATCGGCGTTGCGCAGCAACTGGCTGGCGCTGCGGGCATCGCTGGGGAACAGGCTGATGCCGATGCTGGCATTGATCAGCACCTGGTGGCCGTCCAGCTGGAACGGTTCCTTGAGGCCATCGAGGATGCGCTGGGCCAGGGCGGCCGCCTGCACCAATTGCGGGCAGCTTTCGGCCAGCACGGCGAACTCGTCGCCGCCCAGGCGCGCCAGGGTCACTCCGGGGCCGAACATGTCGCGCAAGCGTTGGGCAAACGCCTTGAGCAACTGGTCGCCGACGTTATGCCCGAGGCTGTCGTTGACCATCTTGAAGTGGTCCAGGTCGATCATCAGCATGGCGCAGCCGCGCTTGTGGATCTGCGCCGAGGCCAGGGCCTGTTCGGCGCGGTCGGTGAGCAACAGGCGGTTGGGCAGGTCGGTCAGCGGATCGTGGTGGGCCAGGTGCGCCAGCTCGTGCTCGGAATCCTTGATCGCGCTGATGTCGGAGAATACCGCCACATAGTGGGTGAGCTCGCCCTGCTCGTCGCGGATCGCGCGGATGGTCTGCCACTGCGGATAGATTTCCCCGCTCTTGCGTCGGTTCCAGATTTCCCCGCTCCACTCGCCGCTCTGGCGCAACGCGCCGAACATCGCCTGGTAGAAGTCCACCGAATGATGGCCGGACTTGAACATGCTCGGCTGGCGCCCCAGCACTTCCTCGCGCTGGTAGCCGGTGATCTCCATGAAGGCGCGGTTGACGTGGACGATCTGGCCCTGGGTGTCGCTCACCAGTACCCCTTCGCGGGTACAGTCGAACACCGCCGCGGCCTGGCGCAGGCGCTCACGGTCCTTCTGCTGGTGGCGCAACCAGCGGTCGGCGCCCAGCACACGTAGCAAGCGCGCCCGGGCAAAGAAGATCAGCACCGCGCTGACCACGGCCCAGGCATAGCAGCTGGTTTGCTGCCACAGGGCCCGGTCGATCGATCCATCGAAGAAACTGCTCAATAAATAGCCACTGAGCTGCAGCCAGGCCATGGACAGCAGCAGGTAGAGCAGCGCAGCACGCAAGCCATTGCGATAAGAAACCGACATAAGCCCGTCTATTTCCACACGAAAAGTTTGGGATTATAGAGGAAGAAACATCCCGCCACTCTTATCTGAAAGGGCGACTGGTTTTCTCACCGGGCATGGTGATAATGCCAGGGCTGTTTTTTCTCTATCGAGGGCCTTATCGCCTATGTGGTATGAAGGTTTACTTGGCTTGTCCGCCTGGCAACTGGTGGCAGTCACCCTGTTGATGACCCACGTGACCATCGTTGCGGTCACGGTCTATCTGCACCGTTATTCCGCGCATCGCTCCCTGGAGCTCAATGCCGGCCTCAAGCATTTCTTCCGTTTCTGGCTGTGGCTGACCACCGCGCAGAATACCCGCGAATGGACCGCGATCCATCGCAAGCACCACGCCAAGTGCGAGACCGTCGACGACCCCCACAGCCCGGTGATCAAGGGCTTGTCCACCGTGCTGCGCAAGGGCGCAGAGCTGTACCGCGAGGAAGCGCGCAACCCCGAGACCCTGCGTATCTACGGCAAGAACTGCCCGGAAGACTGGATCGAGCGCAACCTCTACAGCCGCTACAAGCTCGGCGGCGTGGCGCTGATGGCGGTGATCGACCTGCTGCTGTTCGGCACCATCGGCATCACCATCTGGGCGGTGCAGATGATGTGGATTCCATTCTGGGCCGCCGGCGTGATCAACGGCCTGGGCCATGCGGTGGGCTATCGCAACTTCGAATGCCGCGACGCGGCCACCAACCTGGTGCCCTGGGGCATCATCGTCGGCGGCGAGGAGCTGCATAACAACCACCACACCTACCCCAACTCGGCCAAGCTGTCGGTGAAGAAGTGGGAGTTCGACATGGGCTGGGGCTGGATCAAGCTCTTCAGCCTGCTGGGCCTGGCCAAGGTCCAGCGGGTGGCGCCCATCGCCCACCGGGTCGAAGGCAAGGGCCACCTGGACATGGACACCGCCATGGCCATCCTCAACAACCGCTTCCAGATCATGGCCCAGTACCGCAAGCTGGTGATCGGCCCGCTGGTCAAGCAGGAACTGGCCAAGGTCGATCACTCGGTACGCCATCAGTTCCACCGCGCCAAGCGCTTGCTGTCCCGGGAAACCAGCCTGCTGGAAGATCGCCACCACCTGCGCATCCAGAACATGCTGGAACACAGCCAGGCGTTGAAGGTGATCTACGAGAAGCGCCTGGCCCTGCAACAGATCTGGGTCAAGACCAGCTCCAATGGCCACGACATGCTGGCCGCCATCAAGGATTGGGTCCACGAAGCCGAGGCCAGCGGCATCCAGTCCCTGCGCGACTTCGCCAGCCAGCTCAAGACCTACTCCCTGCGCCCCAGCGCCGCCTGACACGCTTGCCTCGCCACCTTCGTGGCGAGGGAGCTGGCCCTCGCCAGCCTCGCCTGAACCACCCCAGCCGACCGCCCGGCGTATCGCCGGGCCGCACGGGAACTTAGCGTTCCATCCTCTATCTCAAGCAACACTTCGCCACCCAGGCGAGCCTGGTTGTAGTCGCTGTCGAACACCGCGCGGCACACCCTTCGAGAACAGTGCCGATGGTCAACAAGAATCCGGATATTCCATCTTCGCTTCCCCTGTGGCTCGAGGCCGCGCAAACCCTCATGGCCCTGATGCATGCCCAGGGCGAAGTCGCCCGCCTGACCGAGCGCGAGCAGCTGTTCAACTCGCTGCTGGTCAGCGTCAACGCGGTGCTTTGGGCCTTCGACTGGGAAAGCCGCCAGGTGCTGTATGTCAGCCCGGCCTACGAGCGCATTTTCGGCCGCCCCGCCGGCCTGCTGCTGGCGGACTACAACCAGTGGCGCGACAGCATCTACCCCGACGACCTGGAATACGCCGAGCGCAGCCTGGCCCAGGTCGTGGAAAAAGGCGCGGTGGAAGACCGCGAGTACCGCATCATCGACGCCACGGGCCAGGTGCGCTGGCTCAGCGACAAGTGCTTCATCAACCGCAATGCCGAACCCGGACAGCGCCTGATCGTGGTGGGGATCGCCGAGGACATCAGCGAAAAGAAGCAACTGGAGAGCGAGTTGCAGCGCCTGGCCACCACCGACGCGCTGACCCAGAGCAGCAACCGCCGGCATTTCTTCGAGTGCGCCAATCGCGAGTTCGAACAGGCGCGACTGCGAGGCACGCCCCTGTCCTTCCTGTTGCTGGACATCGATGATTTCAAGGTGATCAACGATACCTACGGCCACCCCGAGGGCGACATCGTCCTGCAACGCATCGCCGAGAGCGGACGCGCCGCCCTGCGCCGGGGCGACCTGTTCGGGCGTATCGGCGGCGAGGAATTCGCCGCGCTGTTCCCCGGCTGCGCCGCCGACATGGCGCACCAGGTGGCCGAACGCCTGCAACGGGAGATCCAGCGCCAGCACTTCAGCCACCAGGGCCAGGCCTTCAGCATCACGGTCAGCCAGGGCCTGACCAGTCTGTTGCCGGAGGATGAGAGCCTGGACAACCTGTTCGCCCGGGCCGACGCGGCAATGTACGAGGCCAAGCGCCAGGGCAAGAACCGCATCGTCAGTGGCTGATTCGCCGTCCGGGCCGGGCTAGACTGCGGCCCCATGGCAATGGCGGCCCGCGCCGGACGCACGACCCGATGAACGAAGAACAGTTGCTCAAGCGCATCAACAGCAAACGCAATGGTTGTCGGGGCAAGCGCCTGTTGTGCTTGCTGATCGGCGTGGCCCTGGTGGTGTTCGGGCTGGCCCTGGCTGTCAAGCTTGGGCCGCATCCAGCGCAGCTGATGAACCTGCTGGCCGCCTGGCCGTTCTTCTACCTGGCCTTCCTGGCCGAAGACCAGACGGTCGATGGGTGGTTCGCGCTGTTCGAGCTTATGGGCAACTGACTTCACTCAACCCTTGCGCAGGCGGCTCAGCTCCGGCAGGCCGATCTTCAGCAGCCGCGCGGTCTTGCTCCGAGCCACTTGCTCGACACCCTCGGTGGGTGTCAGGTGCGCCAGTTGGCCCGCCAGGTTCATCGCCAGGGCTTCGCGGGAATAGACGCCACCGCCGAGCTGGTAGACCGCGGCGATCAGCTCGCGCAGTTCCAGGGGCATGCGCCAGCGGGTGCGCAGGGCCGAACCGTAGGCGGCGCCAAAGCGCTCCAGGGCATCGCCGATCTCTTCCTGGTCGTCCAGTTCGCCGCCGGCCTGCTTCCACTCCTGCAGGCAGCGCAGCAACGCCAGGTCGCCCAAGCGGTGCAGCAGGCCGGCGCAGTAGCAACGCTCCTGGTCCAGGTCCAACAGGCGCGCCAGGGTCCGGCCATACTCCGCGGTGTGCAGCGACAGCCCCCAGTAGCGCTCGGCATAGTCGGCCAGGGCCGGATCGCTGAGGCGGGCGCTGCGCTTGAGGGTCAGGCCGAGAATCAGGTTCATGCTCTGCCCGGTGCCGAGCCGCTGCAGGGCCTGGGACAGGCTCTGCACGCCGTCGCCATGGTGCTGGGCGGCGCTGTTGGCGGCGGCGATCAGCACGGCGGTGACTTGCGGATCGGTGCGGATTTCCTCTTCCAGCAGCCGCAGGTCCAGGCCCTCGGGGTGCAGGCTGCGCTTGATCGCCAGTTGCACGTCGGTCAGCAGGGGTGCGCCATCGGCCAGTTCGCGGCGATGTTCGAGAAAGCTGTACAAGGTCGTACCGGGCGCCAGGCTCGGAACCTCGCAGGACACTTGCTGGCCAGCGTCCAGCAGCAAGCCCTGCAGGCGCTGGGTCAGGCCCTCCATGTTCAGGGGCTTGGTCAGGTAGGCCGTGGGTGCCAGGGGCAGCGCCTCGCGCACGCTGGCGCTATCGCTGCGCACGCTGAGGAGGATGAACGGCTGCGGTGGGTTGCGCTTGCGCTGGCGCATGGCACGCAGCAGCGAAAGGCCGTCGATGCCTGGCAGTTCCCAGTCGGCGATGACCAGGTCGTAGGGCTTGGCATCGAGCAGGTCCATGGCTTCCTGGCCATCGGCGCACAGATCCAGGCGAGCATCGCAACGCACGTTAAGCAGCACTTGCTCGAGCAGGTCGCGGGACCAGGGATCGGCCTCGGCGATCAGCACGCGGGGTACAGCAGGTAGATCAACAGCGGTCATGCGGCACGCTCCCTAGGCAATCCCTTGCACCTTAGTCAATGCGCAGGCTTCCATACAGCGCAAATCCGCCTATAGACCACGGCGCAATGAAAAAAACCCGCCGAAGCGGGTTTTTTATCGATCAGCCCAGGCGGGCATCACAGCTCGGCGAAGCACTCGTCGATGATGGCCAGGCCCTTGTCCAGTTGCGCATCCGGCGCGGTCAGCGGCACCAGCACCCGCAGGACGTTGCCGTAGGTGCCGCAGGACAGCAGGATCAGGCCCTTGTCACGGGCCTTGGCCACAACCTGGGCCACGGCGGCGGCGTTCGGCTTGTGGCTGTCGCCGTTCTCGAACAGCTCGACCGCGATCATCGCGCCCAGGGCACGGACTTCACCGATCACTGCCGGGTGCTTGGCCTGGATGGCCTTGAGGCCGGTCACCAGGCGCTCGCCCACGGCCTTGCAGCGGTCCAGCAGGTGCTCTTGCTCGAACACTTCCATCACGGCCAGGGCCGCGGCGCAGGCGATCGGGCTACCGGCGTAGGTGCCGCCCAGGCCGCCTGGGGCGATGGCGTCCATGTACTCGGCCTTGCCGCATACGCCAGCCAGCGGGAAACCACCGGCGATGGACTTGGCGAAGGTGGTCAGGTCGGCGGCGACGCCCATCTGCTCCATGGCGAAGAAGGTGCCGGTACGGCCAGCGCCAGTCTGCACTTCGTCGGCGATCAACAGGATGCCGTGCTGGTCGCACAGGGCGCGCAGGCGCTTCATGAATTCCTTCGGCGCGACGTAGAAACCGCCTTCGCCTTGTACCGGCTCGATGATGATCGCGGCGATGTCACGCGGTTCGGCGTCGTTCTTGAAGATGCGCTCGATGCTGGCGATGGAGTCGTCGATGCTCACGCCGTGCAGCTCGTTAGGGTACAGGGCGCGGAAGATGCCGCCTGGCATCAGGCCCATGCCGGCCGAGTACGGCACGACCTTGCCGGTCAGGCCCAGGGTCATCATGGTGCGACCGTGGTAGGCGCCGGAGAAGGCGATCACGCCGGCACGGCCAGTGGTGGCGCGAGCGATCTTCACGGCGTTTTCCACGGCTTCGGAACCGGTGGTCACCAGCAGGGTTTTCTTGGCGAAATCGCCCGGCACCTTGGCGTTGATTTTCTCGCACAGCTCAACGTAGGGCTCGTAGGCCAGGACCTGGAAGCAGGTGTGGGTCAGCTTGTTCAACTGCTCGGTCACCGCGGCGATGACTTTCGGGTGCACGTGACCGGTGTTGAGCACGGCGATACCGCCGGCGAAATCGATGAACTCGCGGCCTTCGACGTCAATGACGCTGGCGTTCTTCGCGCTGTCGGCGAAGATCGGGTGGATCTGGCCCACGCCACGCGGTACGGCGGCTTCACGGCGTTTCATCAGGGATGCGTTGGTCTTGCTCATAATGTCCTCATTCACCGCGGCGGCCGCGGTGCGGTTCAAGGGTTGCGGGGCGGGGAGGCAACGGTGGCAGCATGCGATGATCGACTGCCGCCGTGGTCCCGGGCCACCTTGAATAGTGCGGTTTTAAAGCTGCGCGCGGGGACAGCGCTCTCGTGCCCCGCGCGCTTGAAACCGGATCAGATACCCAGGCAGAGGTATTTGATTTCCAGGTAATCCTCGATCCCGTACTTGGAACCTTCGCGGCCCAGGCCCGAGGCCTTGATGCCGCCGAACGGCGCCACTTCGTTGGAGATCAGGCCGGTGTTGACCCCGACCATGCCGTACTCCAGGGCCTCGGCCACACGGAACACGCGCCCCAGGTCGCGGGCATAGAAGTAGGAGGCCAGGCCGAATTCGGTGTCGTTGGACATGGCGATGACTTCGGCCTCGTCCTTGAAGCGGAACAGCGGCGCCAACGGACCGAAGGTTTCTTCCTTGGCCACGGCCGCGCCTTTGGGCACGTTGACCAGGATGGTCGGCTCGAAGAAGTTGCCTTCCATGGGCTTGCCGCCGGCCAGCAGGGTGGCGCCCTTGTCCAGGGCATCCTTGATGTGTTCCTGGACCTTGGCCACGGCTTTTTCGTCGATCAGCGGGCCGGTGGTGGTGCCCTCTTCCAGGCCGTTGCCGATCTTCAGCTTGGCCACGGCGGCCTTGAGCTTCTCGGCGAAGGCGTCGTAGACCGAATCCTGGATGTACAGGCGGTTGGCGCAGACGCAGGTCTGGCCGTTGTTGCGGTACTTGGAAATGATCGCGCCCTCGACCGCCTTATCCAGGTCGGCGTCGTCGAACACGATGAACGGCGCGTTGCCGCCCAGCTCCAGGGACACCTTCTTGATGTCGTTGGCGCATTCGGCCATCAGTTGGCGACCGATCTCGGTGGAGCCGGTGAACGACAGCTTGCGCACGATCGGGTTGCTGGTCAGCTCGCCACCGATGTCGCCGGCACTGCCGGTGACCACGCTCAGCACGCCTTTCGGAATGCCGGCACGGTGGGCCAGCTCGACCAGGGCCAGGGCCGAAAACGGGGTTTGCGAAGCGGGCTTGATCACCATGGTGCAGCCGGCGGCCAGGGCCGGGCCGGCTTTGCGGGTGATCATGGCGGCGGGGAAGTTCCACGGGGTGATGGCCGCGGTCACGCCGATCGGCTGCTTGATCACGATCAGGCGCTTGTCGGGCTGGTGGCCGGGGATCACATCGCCGTAGATGCGCTTGGCTTCTTCGGCGAACCACTCGATGAAGGACGCCGCGTAGGCGATCTCGCCCTTGGCCTCGGCCAGTGGCTTGCCCTGCTCCAGGGTCATCAGGCGACCGAGGTCGTCCTGGTTTTCGATCAGCAGCTCATACCAGCGGCGCAGCTTGGTGGCGCGCTCCTTGGCGGTCAGGGCACGCCAGGCCGGCAGGGCCTTGTCGGCGGCCTCGATGGCGCGGCGGGTTTCGGCGGCGCCCATCTTCGGCACGGTGCCGAGGATTTCACCGGTGGCGGGGTTGTTGACCTTGATCGTCTGGCCGCTGTCCGCATCCACCCAAGCACCATCGATATAGGCTTGTTGGCGGAACAACTGGGCGTCTTTGAGCTGCATGTCGGCTTCCTTAACAGCACCGCGCATACGCGGGGCAAATTGTGATTGTAAAAAAGGCGCCTGGTCGGCCATTGAGCGCGGCAGCGCATTCAACGATCCGAGGCAAAGCTGCCGTCAGGAAAATCGTTCACTGGGTCGAAGCATGAAAAATGTCGCACACAAGGATAGACGTGCGCCTGGACATTCAGGCAAGAGCGTTTGAAATCTCAAACGAATCCTAGGAGCAAAGGGGGTAAAAGGACAATAGGCCGTTCGAAAAAAAGAACGTAAACGTCCCCAAGGCGAAAACTTTCGGATCAACGTCATCGCCACGCCATAAAGACAGCGCCCCCGCTGCCTGCTGGCAGCGGGGGCGCTGGCATGTTGCCAGGGGGACAATCAGCTGTTGAGCGACTTGAGCACGGTCAACAAGCTGGCGAGGTTGTCGACCACGCCGCCCTGGGCGACTTTCTCGGCAGTGGCCGCACCGGCGGTGGTATCGACGGTGTAGATCTGCATCACGCCCTGGTTGGTCGCGG